>JBQGEO010000219.1:0-5013 GCA_052039655.1 Pararcticibacter sp. | reverse complement strand
GCACAGATTCCTGCGGGAAGCCTGGTCTTTCTGGTCATGCATATTCCCTCTCAGCTTGAAAAAGAGAAATCTGCATTTAAATATGATTATTCGTCGATTGCCGACCAGGTGGTAAATGCGGGAGCGTTGCATAATCTGCTCCGAAATTTTAACACACATATTATTTCCGGACATATGCACAGTAACTCGAACCTGAGTTATGCAGGTAATCTGATGGAACACAATACAGCTGCGGTATGTGGTACCTGGTGGAAGGCTGAGGTCTGCATTGATGGAACTCCCCGTGGATATGGCGTATATGAGGTTGACGGAGAAAAAGTGCAGTGGTACTATAAAAGCTTTGGTTTTAGCAAAAAACATCAAATGAGGGTGTATCCAACTGGTTCATCGAAGGAATATCCTTCAGATATTATTGTCAATGTATGGAACTATGATGAAAGCTGGAAGGTGGAGTGGAGCGAAGGAGGCAAGATTGTGGGTCAGGCAGAAAGGTACACTGGTTATGATCCCTATGCATCCGCATTGTGCACTGATAAACAAAAAATGGAATACGACTGGATCAGTCCCTCATTAACCAGCCATTTATTTAAAATAAGACTCTTGAATCCCGATAGTAGAGCAGAAATAATTGTAACTGACAGGTTCGGAAATATTTACCGGCAGAAAGTTGAAAAAGGATCCTCAAAAATTATTTCTGAATGAAAAAAATCAAACTGTTCTTTTTAACGGCATCATTGCTTATACTGGCTCTCAATTCCGAGGCAAAAATTGAATTAAGTTCTATCTGGAGCGATAATATGGTTCTGCAACAGCGGTCTGTAGTGGTCTTCCGGGGCAAGTCACAGGCAGGAAGGGAAATAAGTCTCAAGGCCGGATGGAGCAATAAGATTTATCGTACAAAGACTCTTAAAGACGGAAGCTTTCAAATTCCGTTACCAACACCTTCTGCCGGAGGTCCCTACACCTTACGGTTTTTTGACGGCGGTGAATTGATTCTGAAAAATATATTAATAGGGGAGGTGTGGTTTTGCTCCGGGCAGTCAAATATGGAAATGCCGGTAAAAGGCTTCCGCGGACAGCCTGTCTTTGGAAGCTTACCATCTATAGCCTCCGCTAATCCCCGCAGACAAATAAGACTTTATACCGTAAAGAGAGCCTGGAGTACCACCGAAAGGATAAATAATGCAGATGGACAATGGAAAGAGTTATCTTCAGAAAGTGTGTCTGACTTTAGCGCAGCAGGCTATTTCTTCGGTGACTTGCTGGAGCAATCTTTGCAGGTTCCGGTTGGGCTGATCAACTGTTCCTGGAGTATGTCAAAGATCGAAGCCTGGATGAGCAGGGAATCCCTGGCACCCTTTAAAAACGAAGTTGAAATGCCCGATATCAGCCAAACCTCTTTCGGCTGGACGGCAGGCACTCCTACTTTACTGTATAATGCAATGGTAAATCCCTGGAAAGGATTTCCTGTCCGTGGTGTCTTATGGTATCAGGGTGAAGCAAATACTTCAGATCCTGGCTTGTACAGAAGACTTTTCCCTGCTCTGGTGACTCAATGGAGGCAACTTTTCGGAGTTCCCGATCTCCCGTTTTATTATGTCCAGATAGCGCCATGGAAGTCAGAAGGTAAAGACAAAACAGATTGGGCGCTGTTCCGCGAAGTACAGCTGAATCTGATGAAAGAAGTAGATCATGTCGGGATGGTCACCACCGGTGATCTGGGGAGTGAGATTTTTATCCATCCGCCCTACAAAATAGAGATAGGCAGGCGCCTGGCTTACTGGGCTTTGGCTAAGACTTATGGAAGGAAAGGCTTTCAGTATTGCGGCCCTGTTCCTCTCTCCGCTAAACTGAACGGGCGCACAGTACAAATTCTTTTCAGTTTCGGAGATGACGGCTTGTGCCCCGAAAATCAGGATATAACTGGCTTTGAGATTGCAGGGAAAGACGGGGTCTTTTTGCCTGCCAGAGCCGAAATTATCAATGGATCTGCGGAAGTGAAAGTATGGAACGAAAATATCGAAGTTCCTGCTGAAGTGAGGTATTGCTTTAAAAACTATATGGCGGGTGATCTGAAAAATAATGCAGGTCTGCCGGCCTCACCTTTCAGGATAAATCAATTTGATAAATAAGATACACGCGGATTAACTAATGATGCAAATTGCTGCATACGACTAATGGATAACACACACAGTATAACAACACGCTCTCAAAGCCTGGATGCTTTAAGAGGTATATCGATCCTTTTGATGGTTCTGTCGGGAAGTATTGCGTTCGGCGGGGTTCTTCCTGCATGGATGTATCATGCACAGGAACCGCCTCCGGATCATGTTTTCAGACCGGAATTACCCGGAATCACCTGGGTAGACCTTGTTTTCCCATTTTTCCTTTTTTCCATGGGGGCGGCAATACCGCTGGCTTATAGTAAGAGGATAAAAAATGGGGAACCTAAGTCGTCTATGATAGGGCATTCCTGCGGCCGGTTTCTCCTCCTTGCCTTTTTCGGACTTTTTCTTCCTCATGCCAATCCCCGACTGCTATCAGCAGGAACAGAGACCACCGCTTATGGTTGTCTTTTGTCTTTGTGCGCGTATGCTTTTTTGTTCCTGGTATATTGCAGATGGGGCGGTAAATGGCAGCCTGTAATCAAGGCTGCATTGATCGGTTCAGGACTAATCTTCCTTTGGTTATATCCATTCAGCGGAGGAGGATTTAACGCTTACAATGGCAATATCATCATTGTTTTACTGGCGGACATGGCTTTATTTGGCGGCATCCTGTGGGTGTTCACCAACGGACACCCTTTAATCAGAATAGGAGTTCTTCCTTTTATTATGGCAATTCTTCTGGCAGGTAATGCCAATGGTACCATAAACTCCGTCATTTTTAATTTTACTCCGGCACCATGGCTGTATAAGTTTTTCTATCTCAAATACTTATTTATTATCATACCAGGCACTATCGCAGGTGACTGGATGTTGAGTCACATCAAAGAAGGCAAAGCTTCCTCCGGAGGAAGCTTTGCATATCCTGCAGCACTTCTCCTGGCAGGAATTATTATCTCCAATGTTGCTTTCCTTTATCTTCGCTGGCTTTTTCTTAATCTGAGCATCACCCTGTTGCTGGGCGGTATACTTGTTTTCCTGTTCAGAAAGGCCGGCTACTTTAACGGGAGGGACATTATCTTTGGTAATTTTCTAAAGGCTGGTTTATATCTTCTCCTGCTCGGCCTCTTTTTCGAGGCTTATGAAAATGGGATAAAGAAAGACCATTCCACTTACAGTTATTATTTTGTGTGTTCCGGATTAGCTTTCCTGGCTCTTCTCCTTTTAAATATGCTCGAAACAAAAAAGGCCTTTCCGCGGATTTTCAGATGGCTTTCGGACACCGGAAAGAATCCGATGATCGCCTATTCCACGGGAAGTCTCTTGCTTATCCCGCTCCTCAAGCTGACCCACCTGGATGTTTTTATCGATCAACTGAACAGCAATGCGATGGAAGGACTGCTCCGGGGAATTATTTTCACATCGCTCGTCTCGGCAGTCACTGTTTTTTTTACGAGAAAGAAGGTGTTCTGGAGAACCTGAAGTCTTGAATATGATCAGCTTATGCCGTCAATTTTAATCTTCTGGTTTACTCATTTATAAGATACATGTAACCTCAGAAATTAAACCGTTCGATCCGCTCCGCCAGTATATGAAGCATATGTTCACTGACAGTGCCCGTATTTTTACATACATGGAGTAATCCGCGCGAATCAGGCTCAAAACTGGCGATGAAGTTGCCTTCTTTGAATACTTCAAATTTGCACTGGTTGTTATCGTCGTGGGCATAATCGACAATCTCGAAGGGGATAGTTGCGTTTCCTTCCTGAATTTCTATGATAAACTTTTCCATAGGCTCGTATACTATCAGATTAATGCATATTAGCCGGGATTGTTTGGTTTACTGTCTCAGAGAGGCATAATTATAGAAGAGCATTCTGCCTTTTCCTTCTATACTGATGGTTTTAGTCTCTTCGCTGCCATTGGGGCCGTTTAGCTTAATGGTGATTTCATTCTTACCCTTTTGCAGCGGAATTCTTGCGTAATAAATAGAGGAGGGTAGAGTTTGCCAGTTGCGGGTATCCGCTTTTTCTGAAAACAGGCTGTACAGATCAATGGCGGCCGCAATTCCTTCTCTCAGTTCCTTGTTCTTTTTAGAGCCGTCGTCTTTTCCCCTGATAGCCAGCTGGGCGGCTTTTTTTACAGCCATCCTGCTTAAGGCAGTCGACATTTCCTTAACAAAACGCTGACGTAGGGTGGCAGTAGCAAGCTCGTTGATATCTTCTGCCTTTTCCGCAAATACACTGTCCTTTTTGCTGCTGATGCAGGCAGAAACATAGTAGTTGGGCCGTGCGACATATTTAGGAAAAGCAACCCGGAAATTGTTAAGATCCCCCGCATCGAAATGATCTGCGTTAAAACTAACGCCAGTTTCAAACGGAATGTTGTTTCCATTCATGTCGACAAAGAAATAACCGGCGCTGCCTTTTGTCAGGCTGAAAAAGAAGTCCTGCTGATCTTTTACAGGAGCCATTCCATTTTCCCAAAAGACGACTAGTGAACCTCCTTCTGAATCCTTTTCTGCTTTATATTTCGTCTTAAAAAGATTTTCGAACCTGCCCACTTCATCCGTGAACCCGTTGGCGGCTGCCGTCCGAAGAACATCTTTTTGCAACTGAACCGGAATCTTAATACCATAATAAGTCTGGTCTTTATCATTCAGGTACACTTCTGCGGCGTTCCGGTAAGCTATAAACGCATTGTTCATATCAGATGCGGATTCATAGATCAGGCCCTGAAGCATAAAAGAGAAAGCATCCTTCGAGTAGCGGTTGCTCTTATCATTAAACTTGTCAGATTGCTGCTGTTTTTGGAGTGTTATCCGCCGAGCTTATACAATGGCTTCATCTGTTTGTCCAAGATACACTTAGTTCTGGGCTTTGTAGTAATGGATCATGATCCGTTCAAA
>JBQGEO010000218.1:0-6760 GCA_052039655.1 Pararcticibacter sp. | reverse complement strand
TCATCATCATTTACTGAATAGCCGGTTGAGATTTCAGAAGTTGCTGAGGTTCCAAGCCGTGTTAGCCGGGCAGTTCCTTCATTGAAAGTTATGATTCTGTTGGTATTATAATATTTTTCGTTCTCCACACCACTTATGACCGGCGGCGCCTGATCCAGCATAACAGAAGCTAAATATGCACTTGTCTCTATCGTGGTTTGGCGGAGTTTCATATAAACTGTTTTATTACCGTCACCAGGGCTTAGAGTCCAGCTTTTCGCAGCCGCATAAGCCTCCCATTCGCTCCAGGTAGTTCCTTCGTTGGAGAAACACATTTGGGCATCAGTATTATTTGCGGATATGGTTAAGCCAACAGTTTGAGAATTAGTAGCTGCTTTGTTTACAGAAAGTGCTCCACTGAGAAGCATAGCGCTTGCTTCAGCTGAGAATACGCCTTCTTCTCCGGAACCCGCGATCGCAGCTACGCGGTAGCGGTAAACCTTGCCATCGGTGAGATTTGAATGCGAAAATTGGGTACTGTAAGAATTGCCAATAGAGGTTGAATTGCCAGCTTCATCCATTGTATAAACGCGGTAATATGAAGCGCCATTCACCGCATCCCATTTCAGAGATATCTTCTTATCGCCAATAGTACCCCTAAGATTGGCTGGCATTGCGATAGCCGGACCGGTTGCAGATTTGACAAAACTTCCATAATCGCCGTAGGCAACGAAAGTTGTATTGTTTTTGCTTGCGATACTCACGTCGCTCATAGATACATCAGAAAGAATATCACCATTTAAGTATCGCCAGGCTCCATTAAAAAACCTGGAAACATAAGGCTTCGAACCCTTCAGATATGTCAGATACAAAATACCGCCGCCATCGATTGCAAGCCTTGGTGCAGAAATGGGTGATCCGGACGGCTTTACCGTCCCCACAAGGATCCAGCTTCCATCTATTAGCTTCCTCACAGTGGCGTTTGTTCCACCCGCCTGGTATGAAACAAACATACTGCCATCTACTCCGAATGCCAGGTCGGGAGTACCGGAAACGTCTTCAGAGAAACTACGGTTTCCTGCCAGTTCCCAGGAACCATTCATAAACCTTTTAACTGTTACCCTTGAACCTGTATCTTCGATGTAGGCAACATAAGGCACACCTGCAGCATCGAAAGCTAAACTCGGGCTGTTGGCGGATTCGTCTGATACGGCCTGGCCAACTAACTGCCAGCTGCCACCGACGAATTGCTTCACAATGATTTTATTATTTACTTTATCGGGGAAAGCGATATAGGGTATATCAGAAGTGCCCAATGCAAGATCAACCTGATTGCCGGAGAATTTACAATTTCCTGCTTCCGATCCGAGGGCAGACCAGGAGCCGCCATTGTATTGCATAACTGACACGGCAGAATTGGCATCCTTATATGCTACATATAATTTATTATCCCCTGCTACCGCAAGGTGCAGATCTTTTGAAGGAACACCTGCTGAAAATCCCCGGATCCCGACAGAACTCCATGAATCAGAAATTCTTTTAACAACGCTGATACGGTTCGAATTATAGCGGTCCTGAAAAGCGAGATATGCGCCCCCGTTCTTATCTACAGCTACAGATGGCTGATAGATACTTTGAACATCATCGGGTTTTGACAAAGATTCCAATTGATTTGTAACTCGTTCTATAACGGATTTGTTATCAGTGTTACTATATGCATATATATTATACTGATTTCTTAAGATCGTTTTACCTGGGTTGTATTCAAAACCAATATTATTACTTCCCTGTATCCAAAGATCCGGCCCCTCAATGTATTGAAATGTGCGCAAGCCGATATAATCAACAAAACTGATAGTCATCGGAGAACTTGTATTCAGCATCTCCACACTAACCGGATTGCCGTAACAATTGAGTGAGCTGTGCAGTTGCCATGTTCCATCTTTTAGTTTCATCATAGTTAGTCTGTAAGGTGAATTGTATGCTAAGTATGGCTGATTTTTCCAAAAAAACAGTCCCAGGTAGTTATCACCAATGAAAGCAGAGGCTCCGACGGTTTCCCATGTACCATTGTTAAGTTTTTTTACAGTAACATGCCCTCCATACCGAACCGAAACGTATAACAATCCGTTTGCATCCTTAACCATGTCGACATCTCCCTGAAATGCGGATCCAACAACTTCCCAGTTGTTTCCATTAAATTTCATGACTTGAATGGTACCGGGCGTCGCTAAATCGGCATACGCGATATAAGGTATGCCATTTGCTATGACAAGTCCTTTTGTTTTAATTTTTCCGCTGGTAAAACGTTCTGCACCAACCGCCGTCCAGGTATTATTTGAGTATTTCTTTACAGTCGCCTGCAGTGTATCCTTTCCGTCAGCATAAAACACATACGGCTCACTTGATGAAAAGGCCAGCCGGATATCATAAGGTGTTCCCTTAGAGAATTTTTCAGAGCCAACGGCTGTCCATTGATAGCCCGTATATTTCTTCACTGTAAGCCTCGGTAACTCATCTCCCGGAAACAAATCCGCAAAAGCGACATAGGTGCCCCCCCAATAAGGATCAATCGCCATCACCGAATTAGATTCGCCGGAAGGATTTACCTGATTGATAGGGTCTACTCCCACTGACTTCCAGGTTTGGGCATCTGTTTCTTTATAAAAAGTGCAGGCAACAATTACCAGAATGGTTTTAATAAAAGTTTTCTTCATAAACATCTGAATCAAAAAACAGGAGATCTCCGAAGAGGCGTGTTTTTTTGAAGCCGTTTACGATAATAGGACGAAAAGGGTCAGATTTATGCAATTAAGAAGAAACAACAGCCCGGCTATCATACAGAGCTGTTGTTTCTTCTGGCTTTATTATAAACCACCAATCCTAATCTTCTGAATCCTGACTGCATTCAGAATTGCAAGCAAAGCAACTCCTACATCCGCAATCACTGCCTCCCATAGATTAGCGACTCCTCCGGCGCCAAGACCCAAAACAATCAGCTTTACTACCATTGCGACAATAATATTCTGCCATACAATGGATCTGGTAATCTTCCCGATTTTAATAGCGGAACTGATCTTTGAAGGCTGATCGTTCTGAATGACCACATCGGCTGTTTCAATTGTGGCATCACTGCCCAATCCCCCCATCGCTATCCCCGCATCTGCAAGTGCGATTACAGGGGCATCATTTACGCCGTCTCCTACGAATACGATGTGTTCGCCGCGATCCTTCAATTCCTGGACCTTTGCAGCTTTTGCTTCCGGTAATAAGTCCCCATAAGCCTTGGCGATCCCGAGCTGACGCGCTACATCGTCAACAACCGGTTGTTTATCGCCCGAAAGCATGATGGTTTTTATATTTTGTTTATGCAGGGAGCTAACAGCTGCTTTGGCATCCTCCTTTAACTCGTCGGCAATGGTGATGTGTCCGGCATAATTCCCGTCGACCGCCACGGCAACGAGGGTATAAGGAATGAGATCCAGGCCGGAAGGATACTGAATACTGAATTTGCTCAGCAGTTTGGGATTACCGGCCAGGACTTCTTTTCCATCTATGGTTCCCCGGAGTCCATGTCCGGCAATTTCTTCTGTAGCGGATGATTCGAGATCTGCGCTATTATCCCCCGCATATTCCACAATGGCTTTTGCAACAGGGTGGGTTGAATTGCGCTCCAATGCCGCTGCGTATTGCAGCAGTTCTTCCTCTTTGATTCCGGCTGCGACCACCTGCTGAACTTTAAAGACACCCTTTGTCAGGGTACCGGTTTTGTCCATCACAACGGTAGTTATTTTAGTCATCACATCCAGGAAATTACCTCCTTTAAACAGGATTCCGTTCCGGGAAGCCAGTCCTATTCCCCCGAAATACACCAGGGGGATTGAAACAACCAGGGCACAGGGGCAGCTGATAACCAGGAAAACCAATCCACGGTACAGCCAGTCATTAAAATCGTACTCTTTGACAAAAAAGAAGGGGAGCAATACAACTGCCAGCGCCAGGAAGAACACAATGGGAGTGTAAATTTTGGCAAAACGGGAAATAAAGAGCTGGGTCTGCGATTTCCTCGATGTTGCGTCCTGTACCATTTCCAGGATCCGGCTTAACTTACTGTCCTTAAATAAAGCTGTTACCTTTATTTCTGACACAGTATTGAGGTTTATCATTCCGGCCAGGACACTTTCTCCTTTATATTTCGTGTCCGGTTTGCTTTCGCCTGTAAGGGCAGATGTATTAAATGAGGAGCTTTCGGATAACAGTTCACCATCAAGCGCTACTTTTTCACCGGGTTTCACCCGAATAGACTCGCCCGGTTCCACCTCTGAGGGACTCAGCACTTCTTCCCTGCTATCCCTTAATACCGTAACCTCATCGGGACGAATATCCAGCAGGGCTTTTATGCTCCGCCTGGCCTTACTTACGGCCTCGTCCTGAAACCACTCGCCGATGCTGTAAAAGACCATTACGGCGACCCCTTCGGAATATTCTCCGATATAAAAGGCGCCGAGGGTGGCGACACTCATCAGCACAAACTCGTTAAAGATATCCCCCCGCCTGACCTTCCGGAACGCCAGTTCTAAAACAGGCCACCCGGCAAGCAAATAGGCTAAGGCATTAACGGCGAAGGACCAGAGAGGAGCAAGTTCGAGGTGGAAACCATATTCCATCACCAGCTCCACTGCCAGGATCAGTAAGGCTACGAGCAGGTTCCAGTGTTCCAGCCAGGATGGCTTCCCTGTTTCATGAGAATCGTGATCATGGGAGTGAGAGTGGGTTTCTTTATTCCCTTCAGCTGCTGCGTTTTGAGAGCTTCCTGAATGGGCATCGTTACTATGACAACATTCTTTACTCATAAAAATGAAATAAAATGAATAACAATTGCCCGGTTCTGAGTGCTGAATAATCGGTATAAGCATGTCAGTACCGGCCCGGGCTTTCATTGCTCAAAGATAAACGCAGAGGCAGTGCAATAGTATTGCAAAGTTAACCGGCACAGTCAGGACATACTCCTTTTACCAGCAATTCGGTTTCAAGGGTTTGATATTTATCGGGCAAGCTGATAAGTGGAATCGAAACAGCGGGGAGGCAGACCGTATTTTTGCATCGGATACAATGAAAATGAATGTGAAGATCCTGATGAGAGGCGTTGATACAGGAGGTGTCACACAAAGCAAACTTCGTAGCACCTGTACCGTCCTCGACCGAATGCACCAGGCCATGTTCCTCAAAGGTTTTAAGGGTACGGTATACCGTGATCCGGTCGACCGGGGACAGTTCCTTCTCCATTTCAGCAAGGCTGACGGCTGTTTTTTGTTTAAGAAGCAGGTCAAGCACCAGATTGCGCATAGCGGTTGGCTTGACACCTTTGGCTCCTAGTATTTGTTCTATGTTCTGATCCATTGCTAATGCTCTCCAAAACTACTGTCACATTTATCTTTTCTTTCCTTCTCTGAGGTCAAAAAACGTCGTAAGGTAAATATTTTTCTTACGGTATGAATAGAGCTATATGATAAAAATGAAATCAACAGAGACTGAGAACGACTATATTCAAGCACTGGAAAGATTTCACGAGTCGCCTGATCCACTTGATGGCTATAAAATTCAGAATTGAGCAATTTAAAAACATCCCCGCGGGATGACGTAAAAGAAGATCAACCAGCACTGTGATGCAACACCACAGGCTGGTCGATCAAAAACAGTTGTCTTATGTGGATTTAGGTGCCCGTCAAACGTGTTTTTACATCATTCAAAAATCAAAACCGGTTTCTTTTTCTTAATGAAGTCCAGTCCAAATACCGGCCGCTCCAGTTCGTAGGGTACCGGCCTCCGGCTGAACTGCTGAAAATAAAGGATACAAGCGTCTTTCCATACCTGGGCGTCGAGAGTCTGACGCATCAGCAAGCTCTGAACCTGTAAAAAACGTTGCTTATCGACATAGGGTTCTGTCAGATCCCAGGTTTTCTGAAATCCTCTCACCTGCTGTATTCCGTGATCGTAGTGCATGCAGATCTCGTCCCAAAGGGATTTACCGCTTTTGAGTTTAAAATCCCATGGCAAATGATGAAACCACAACAAATACTTTTCGGGGCAGGTCTGCACATCGTTGAGCTGCGATGCCAGCGGCTCGTGATACTGGCTGACGGCATTGCTGCCGCTACGGGTACGGTTGAACCCGACCCCGTTGGTGTCGGCCTGGTGGTAATACACCGAGGTCCAGTCAGGTCTTACATTCTTCGGTCCAAACCAGGGGCCTGGCCCGTAGTGATCATCAGCGGAAAAGATGTGGTGGAACCCGAGAGGCATGGAATAATTTACGACGGCCTCCCTGCTCTCCAGCATCATTTCCTTTACCGGTTTCAGGAATCCGCGTTCCCAGTCGCCATGTTTCTCTGATTTGCCATAAGCTGCGTCCGGGTTGTAGAATGTTAGCTTTGTCCATTCATCTGCGATCTGTTCGCTCGTCAGCGTATGATCCCAGGCCTGCCGTCCGAAGGCATACCAGTTGGCTTGCGCGAAGGGGTGTCCGCACCAGTTCGAGTCGAGCCCGGTGTTCGCCACACCCGCAATAGCTGTATAAGGATATTTAAAGATACTGCCATCTGTACAGCGTGCTACAGTGCTACCCTTCCCTTCCTGGTAAGTATCGCTCTTCAGGCATTCTTCCCACATTGGGGCCAGGAAGGCCAGCTGATAAGAGTGTCCGAGATACTCCTGCGTGATTTGAAGCTCCGGCATAACAGCTGTCTTTTTCATGGCTCCGAAAAGCGGACTGAAGGGTTCC
>JBQGEO010000217.1:0-6578 GCA_052039655.1 Pararcticibacter sp. | reverse complement strand
AGCCATGCAATAAATGTTTGTAAAAGTATCTGTATTTTGAACGTCTGTCAAGGCAGGCTGGTCACGGGTGCCAGACTATGCACAGGAATCCGGAGGCAGCCGGTAGCTGCTTGGCTGCGGGCCTATTTTAAAACAACTTCTGTGGCCCCGTAGCCGAATTTTTCTTTCCTGGCATCCATGAATGTTCTCACCTGCGGGTTTTTTCCGAGCTTTTTATGGATTTCCAGGCGAAGGACGCCGTTTCCCACGCCATGAATAAACACAATGGAGGGGAGCTTATGTACAATGGCAGCATCCAGTGTTCTTTTAAACACCTCCAATTGGGCTTTGAGGATTTCAGTGTTGTTCAGGAACTGGTAATCATCGCGGATCTTTTCGATATGGAGATCAACCTCACGGGCAGGTTTTTCTATTTCTTTTTTTTCTTCTGTTGCTTTAAAGAAACTCTCTTTCAGCTTTTCAGGGTCTATCACAATATCCTCTTCATCAAGACGTATGATCCATGCGTCCTGCTTAAGCTGTTCTACTCTTTTTTTAGCCCCTGCAAAATCTTTTGCCCTGAATTTCTGCGTGACAGTCACAGGATCGGGAAGTTTAATATTCCCGGTGGTAAAATACATTATTTGCATCTCAAAAGAAGGCCATTGATCGAGTTCAGACAAAGAGGCTGTAAATACCCTTGTTGCGGATGCCGGATTAATGATGCCGGCGAACTCTCCTTTGAAGTCTTTTCCTTTCGCTGTTGTAAGCGTAGTGAGTAACTGGAAAGAGGTGTCATTGACCAGATGGAAATAAACAACCGAGCCTTTTCTCTGATCAGGTATTACCGCAAGATAAATTCCTTTGGTTTCAAAGTTTCCTGGTACCGGGGACGAGCCTGCCGCATTTGTTGCTGCGGATGGGTCGTTGTAAACATGCCCGTGAACGCGGGTAACTTTGCTGGCAGGTACGGGAATCTCAAAGTCGTCATCACCTGTTACTCCAATCATTTCATCATTGAAAATACGGGTAATATATCCTTCTCTCTTCTCGTCAACAAAACGTACGAACTCACCTAATTTGTAATCCATTTTAATGTCTTTTTTGCTTCAAATTGCGTTTCCGGCCCAATGAAGCAAAGCTAATCAAATTTCTTTATGTACTTTCGGACTTGTGTTGAAGATTGCATTTGATCCATCCTATTCCCATCCGTTGCCGGAAGGCCACAGGTTTCCGATGCTGAAGTATGAGTTGATACCGGCGCAGTTATTATACGAAGGGCTCATTACCGGTCAAAATCTTTTTTCTCCTGCCAGAGTCGCTGAAGAAATCATTCTCCTGACGCATAGCAGGAAATATTGGGAAGATCTCAGGGACCTCACACTGAGCCCGCGTGAGATTCGCCGGACAGGTTTTCCTCTTTCAAAGTCACTTGTCGACCGGGAGGTTACCATTGTTCAGGGAACTATTGATGCGTGCCTGTATGCGATTGATTACGGCATTGCATTTAATGTTGCCGGGGGAACTCATCATGCCGGATACGACTGGGGAGAAGGTTTTTGCCTCCTTAACGATCAGGCCGTTGCGGCCAATTACTTGGTGAATACAGGAAAAGCCGCTTCCGTTCTGATAATAGACCTTGACGTTCATCAGGGAAATGGTACCGCACAAATTTTTGAAGAAAACCCTTCTGTGTTTACCTTTTCTATGCATGCCGGGAAAAATTTCCCTTTCAGAAAAGAACAGTCGGACCTCGACATCGCGTTATCGCAGGGAGTGGGAGATGAGGAATACCTTTCTGTTCTGAGCGACACATTACCGGAATTGTTCAGGAAAGCCGCTCCGGATTTCGTTTTCTATCTTTCCGGAGTTGATGTGCTTGAAAGCGATAAGCTCGGGCATCTTTCCTTAACACGGGCGGGATGCAGGGAGCGTGACAGGATGGTATTTAAGCACTGCAGAGAACGTGGGGTTCCTGTAGAAGTCAGTATGGGAGGAGGCTATTCCCCGAAGATTTCAGATATCGTTGAAGCTCATTGCAACACTTTCAGGGTTGCCCATGAGCTATACTTTTAAATAAGATCAGGAATAGCCGCCGGCACCGAATATCTTTTTACAGGTGTAGT
Organism: Pararcticibacter sp.; assembly: GCA_052039655.1. GTDB lineage: Bacteria > Bacteroidota > Bacteroidia > Sphingobacteriales > Sphingobacteriaceae > Arcticibacter. The sequence continues at coordinate 4,473 of JBQGEO010000217.1, read as the reverse complement.
TGTAACGCCGGAAGAGCATGAGGGAGGAGGCTAATAGTCCAAGAGTAAGTCCGCACCAGATACCATTTGCTCCCCAGTTGATATAAATTCCCAACAACCATGCAAGCGGAAGCCCGATTACCCAGTAGGCAATAAATGTTATAAGTGTAGGAACGTTAACATCTCCCATACCTCTTAAAATTCCCAATCCCACAACCTGTGCTCCGTCAAATAGCTGAAAGAGCCCGGCGATAAGAAGTAATTGAGCGGCTACGGCGATCACCGCTGTATCAGAGGTATAGATCCAGGGTAGAAAATGATTAAAAGCAACGAAGATCAATCCTGTGAAAAACATAAAAACCAGGACAATATGGTAGCTGGCATTTGCCGAGAGCCGTAATTGTTTGTAATCCTGGCGGCCAAAGTTATTTCCGGTATGGATGGTGGCAGCAGCCGATATTCCGCTGGCCATCATGTATGTCATAGATGCAAGACTGATGGCTACCTGGTGAGCAGCCTGCTTTATAGCACCCAGGGTACCCATCAAAATGGCCGCCCCGCTGAAGGCGCTCACTTCAAACGTATATTGCAGTGCTACAGGGCCGCCGATCTTCAGTATCCGGAGAGACCGGCCACGGTCTGCCTTTTTAAGTGTAAATGCGCGGAGGTGAGCCTTAAAGTTCTTCGACCTGAATACATACAAACCCATTACTATGGACATGATAGTCCGGTCGATTAAAGTGCTCCATCCAACTCCCTTTACACCCATTGGCTCAATGCCGAACAAGCCCTTAACAAAGGTTATTCCCAAACATATATTGATGATATTTCCCGCGATAGAAATAACCATCGCCTGTCTCGTAAATCCCAGCCCTTCTGCAAACTGTTTAAAAGTGTTAAAAAGCATTAAGGGAATGATCGATATTCCCAGCAAACCCAGATAGGGTTTTGCCTGGCGTACAACCTCCTGATCCTGCCCCAGATCGCCTATGATAAGAAGCAAGCCGAAATAAATAATGACGAATAGCAAGAACCCGGTGATCGTGTTTATAATCAGACTGCTGCTGAAGAGTTTGCCGCATTCGTCGTAGTTCTTTTTGCCATTCTCCTGGGCAATAAGGGGAGTGAGGCCATAGGCTATGCCAATGCCGGCCACCATGATGATCGTAAAAACACTGTTTACAAGGGAAACCGCCGCTAATGATACGGTCCCTGCAAAGTGACCTACAATCACGCTGTCGGCGGTATGCACGAGAGTATGGCCCAGCTGCGAGATAACCACAGGGATAGCGAGCTTTAAGTTACTTCTGTAGTACTGAAAATATTTGCCGGCTTCAAACATAGGGGAGGCAAAGATAAGGCATTTCAGAATATAAAGGAGAATGCTTGCTTGCGAGCTTGCTATACTCAGGATGAAGGAGGTTTATCAATGGGAATAGAAAAATAGAAAGTAGATCCCTTTCCGGGCTCACTCTCAACACCATACGTACCTTTGTGAAATTTAATGATAACTGAACAGATATAAAGGCTTATCCCAAGACCCTGAAATTCGTTATATGAGTCTTCTGCGCGGTAAAATTTCTGAAAAAGCCTGGGCATCTTTTCAGGAGAAATGCCAATTCCGGTGTCCTTCACTTTGATCGTTAACGTTTCGTTATCGACAGAGGTATCAAGAAAGATTGCCTTTGAGACCTGTGAATACTTTGCCGCGTTGAAGAGAAAATCAAGAACAACTTGCTCTAACTTGCTTTGATCACCATAGAGGGTCTCCGGTAAATCTCCCGATAGCACGATGTTATAATCCGGATAGACAGTCGTAAATACCTCTGAAATATTCGTTATCGCTTCGGTACCGCTGAAATAGGTGAATGAGAACTTCATCTTACCCGCTTCTATATTCGTCAGGTCGAGAAGGCCGTCAACCAGGAGATTGAGCTTTTCGAGTTGCATCTCTGTCCTTTGCAGGTATTTTAAATTTTCCTCGACTTTTTGAGAGCTGCTCATCATCTTTTTTAAAAGCTGGGCATATCCTTTTGCACGTGTCAGGGGCGTTTTCAATTCGTGGCTGGCAATGCTGAGAAACTCGTCTTTCCGCTGCTCGGCTGCTTTTCTTACCTCTATTTCCTTCTCCAATTCCGCTTTTATAGCCTTCAGCTCCTGGTTTTGTTGAGAAAGCCTGTAAAGATTCTTTACCTTGAGAAGCAGGATATCAGGATCCATTGGTTTGGTAACATAGTCGTATCCTCCCGTGAGAGAGCCTTTGGTGATGAATTCTTTTGTTGTGTTAACGGCAGAAAGAAAAATGACAGGTATATCCCTGGCCTTACTAAATCCAGAAAGGGCTTCCGCTACTTCAAAACCATCCATCCCCGGCATCTGAACATCCAGTATAATCAGAGAATAGCTGTTTTTGAGAACTTTCTTTAGTGCTTCTTCCCCGGAGCGGGCTTCATCCACTTCGAAGTTGTTTAGTTCCAGTATTTTTCGTAATCCAAGTAAATTTTCAGCAAGATCATCAACTATTAAAACCATTCAGAATGCATACTTTCTTAATTCAACGAGCGGATACAATCCTAAAGTGTATTCGCTATTGAAACACGTATTTTTACTAAATGTTGTAAATATTGCGATAAATGACAAAAGCCTCCCTAAAATAGAGAGGCTTTTGCGAGGTTGCGTTAATTGTAAAATGAGAATAAGCATCCCTGTTTAACAGGGCAGATGTATTAATATCTTAGTTCACTTTAGTTGTATCGGTAGGTGTACTTGTTGTATCGGCTGGAGTCTCGGTGGTATCTTTTTGGGTAGTATCCTGCCAAACTACGCTACCTTTTGAGATATTTGTCTGATGACTTGTAGTACTAAATGCTGTTACACCTGCGAATGCTAATATAGCTGCTGAAAACAATACCTTTTTCATAATCTTTAAATTTTAAATGTTAATGATGTATAGTAGATAAGAATAACTGTGCCATAAAGATGTTCTTTGTTTAATTAATTGAAAAACAGTGGTTTATTTATATTAATCTGCTTTGGGCCGCTTGTTTAAATGTAGAATGTGCCAACAGTATGTCGAATTGTTGTCGTTTTTACCGGAACCATTCTTTGTTTTTCAGACTTAATAAGTCGCCGTTTAACGATTCATCTTAAAATTACCTTTTTATGAAAGTAAATAGTTCACATTTATCTAAGTTTGCCCGTCAATGAAAAACACGTCAGAAGAACAAAATTCCGAAACTTTAAAACCAAGGCTTACAAAACTCAATCTGTGGCTTATGGCGTCGGCTTCCGGACTTGTCGTTGCAAACAATTATTATAACCAGCCCCTTCTCGGGAAAATAGCGCAGACTTTTCAGATCTCGGAGGCCCGGGCTTCTTCAGTTGCTATGCTTACCCAGATCGGATATGCTGTCGGGTTGTTGTTCATCATACCGCTTGGAGATATGATGAGACGAAAACGCTTGATCCTGATTGATTTTGTCCTGATCCTTTTAGCTCTTTTACTTGCGTCTTTCGCGCCCGGTATTCACGTATTAATGTTCGCGAGTTTTCTAATCGGGGTAACATCTGTCGTTCCGCAGCTCTTTGTTCCGATGGCGGCACATCTTGCTGACGCCGGTGAACGCGGAAAGGCAATTGGTACGGTTATGAGCGGCTTACTTATAGGGATCCTCTGCTCCCGGACGATCAGCGGTGTGGTGGGAGAACATTTAGGATGGCGTGCCATGTTTATGATCGCGGCTGTGATCATGGTTATTTTATGGTTTGCTCTCTGGTTGTTGCTCCCCGAAGTACATCCGGAATATAAAGGCTCGTACAGACAGCTGATGCTGTCGCTTGTTAAATACATCAGGACTGAACCGGCTCTCCGGATCGCATCTGTCAGAGGGGCTCTTAGCTTCGCGGGATTCGGGGCGTTCTGGACTACCCTCGTTTTTTTATTAAACGGTCCTCCCTTTTATAAGGGGAGCGATATTGCGGGGGCCTTCGGCCTTATAGGAGCGGGAGGTGCACTTGCTGCTTCGGTTGTGGGCAGGATCAGCGATAGAATGGATAAAACAAAACTTATTACCATTACCCTGGTCATGATTGTGCTGTCATGGGTGATCTTCGGGATTTCTTCTGCCAGTATAGCCGGCCTTATAATCGGCGTCATTCTTCTTGATCTGGGGCTGCAATCTACCCATATTGCCAATCAGACGATCATCTTTGCTCTCCATCCGGAGGCGAGGAACCGCCTGAATACGGTTTATATGGTTTCTTATTTTATAGGAGGGGCGTCGGGAACTTTTTTTGCCGGTCTTGCCTGGACAAACTGGAAATGGATGGGGGTAACAGCAGTGGGACTGGGTGTGAGTTTACTTGCTTTACTGGTCCATTTATTCCCGCTGGTTACAAACCGGAAAACCCACGGACATAATTCCTGAAACGCTTGTTTGTTCGGGAAAATTGTCTATATTTGCACCTCATTTTATAAAAAATATATTAAATAAC
>JBQGEO010000216.1:0-6738 GCA_052039655.1 Pararcticibacter sp. | reverse complement strand
GTGCTCGGGTGGAGTCGCAGAAGAGTCGCAGCCGACTCGCAGAAAAGTCGCGGAACCCTCAGAAATGTCTCGGAATTGCCTCGGAATTGTCCCGGAATTGTCCCGGCAACGCGTTTGCTGCTCAAAGCTCAAATCTACCAGCCGCAGCAATAAGGTCACACCTACTTTTGATTACCGGAAGGGGAAGGACTTAGAGACGCTCCGACTGCAAACATGATTGTGATTGTTACCTGAAATTATTAGTCCCCCGGAACTGAAGAGATACGAAGGTTTAGACGAAGAAAGGGTACAGCGGCTTAGTGCCTGCTCAAATCAGCATTCGCCCTATACATAAACTCCTGTGTCTCTTGGTAAATCAGCAGATCATAATTGCTCTACTTCTTCCGGAGACAACCCCGTGGCTTTTGATATGCTGTTTGCAGGAAGCCCGAGTTTCTTTAATTCAATGGCAATACTACGTTTCTCCTGATTACGACCTTCCAAATGACCTTCTTTGCGGCCTTCCAAATGACCTTCTTTAAGACCTTCTAAATGCCCCTGACGTCTTTCCTGCAGCTTTACTGTTTCTATAATGCCCATATCAATTATACCTCCTGTTATCTGGTAAATCAATGTATCAAATTTACGGTTTATTTCTGTATTTCCGATAAAGATTATGTTCTTCAGAAATTCTAAAAAACTGAGAATGCGATCTTTATCGTGTTTCTGATGTAATAATAGCGCACGCGCTATCATGATTCTTTCTTCCCCCAGCGCTTCCTCGGTCAGCTTTTTTTCCAGCAGGGCTTTCTGGCATGCAGCCACGATCAGGGGCAAAAATATTATAGTGCTCATTGATTTTAGCAGGAAGATAATCTGGACCTACTGTAGACTTTCCTGCTCCGTTTGAACCAGTAATAATATACAGTCCGTAATCAGTCATTAATACAGATTAAATTCATGACGTACAGCTTGTTGTTGTACCGCAGTAAGTTCGTGCACAACTGTAAAGGATTTTAAATCAGTCGATACCTTTACAACCTTGATAGAACGGTCGGGATATTCCAAATAGCTTTGATCTTTGGGAAGCTTGTCTGACCATAACAAAAATGGCTTTCCGTTCTTCAGCTTTTGCATTCTTAAACGCCTTACAACTGTGCTGCTAACTTCTTTCAATTCTTCTATAGATCCCATTTGCTCCTTTTTTAGCCAACTCAAATATAACAATATCATGCTAAGTTCAATATAGCTAACTAAATAGTCTCTGCTTTATACATCGTAAAGAACTCCTATTGACCGCAATTTCCTCAAAGCTGTGCTGATGGTCGAACCGCATCCGGAGTACCTCAGCCTGCTCGTCATTCAGGGGAGACCGAGCCCCTTCTTATGGTTGCAAAGGGAGCGTTGCCCCGACCAGTACCCGTTCCGCTCTGCATTGTATTGCTGCACCAGGCTGTGATTTAACGAAGCCATCATGTTCATCGGTATCTGGCCTTTGTACATGGCCGACAGCACCTGGTAGGTGGTGTGGTGTTTTCGCAGCCGCAACACTAAGGTCACACCTACTTTTGATTACCGGGAGGGGAAGGATTTAGAGAGGGGGAATCACCGCTTAGATGTAGGATTTATTCTTTAAAAATGCAGGGCATTTTAAACCATGTTGAGTATATTTGTGTTTACAAGTTAAAAAGATGACAGACGTGCAATTATACACAAGGCTTTCGGGCTTACCTGAAGGATTAAAAGCACAAGTTGCGGACTTTATTGAGTTTCTCCAACACAAGTCTGCAAAAGGTGATCTGACACATCCCCCCCGGAAAGCTGGTAAGGCGAAAGGCCTGATTGAAATTAAGGAGAATTTTGACGACCCGATAGAAGGTTTCGAGGAATATCTCTGATGAACGTCCTTGTTGATACTCATGCCGTAATCTGGTTTATAACAGATAATAGCAGGCTTTCTCCCGTTGCGCGCAAAATAATAGAAAGCCCTGAAAATATTTGTTTTGTAAGCATTGCAACCTTCTGGGAAATAGGAATTAAAAGTTCTTTAGGCCGATTAGATCTTAATACTACGCTGGAACGATTATTTAAAATCATAGAAGAATCTGGATTTCAATTACTTCCTATTTCGATCAACCATATTCTTAACTGCGCAAAGCTGGAATTCTATCATCACGATCCATTTGACAGGATCGTCATCTCTCAGGCTCAGTGTGAACTGATACCCTTAATATCTAAAGATGAAAAGTTCTCCAATTACGATATTTCGCTTATTTGGGATTGATCTTTCATGCACCATTACAATTTAACCTATCAGATACATCTCCCGGCCATTTACCCTCCCCCCCTTCTCAATTGCAGCCTGGCCTGCACAAATACCTTCTGGATATAACCCTGCGGAAGCTTCAGCGCAACCGCAATTTCCTCAAAGCTATGCTGAAGGTCGAACCGCATCCGGAGTACCTCAGCCTGCTCCTCATTCAGCTCACCTTCATATTTAAGCTGCCGCCGTCCCTGGCAGGCGTCGAGCTGCATGCCTCCCGTCACCGCCCTCTTCAGATGTTCCAGCAAGATCTCCACCCGACGGCCTACCGTATAGCTGGAAATCCCCCCGAGACGCGATGCGGGTCTTCGCCCCGAAAGCCGTGGGAAGAAAAAATAAAAGGGATCGGCAGCGAACATTATTATCTGAAGGCCTCCCAGTCTAATTACATAATGGAGCATTTCAACTTCGAATATATCCCGGCATATCTACTGTATAATAAAGCAGGTGTACTCACTAAAAAATTTACAGCCTTCCCCGGCAGTGAACAAGTAAAAGAGATGATTAACGGACTATTATAAAAAGAGCAATTTTCTATTTGTTCAACGATTATATATTTTACTGGCACTTAGGAAGGAGAGGCTTATTCACAGTGTCATTGATATAGCAATGCACCTCCCCAAAATTATGAGCCAGACAATCATCTTTTTGTCCTGGTTTGAATGGGCGTTTTTTTTTACCTCAGATTTTACTTCTAGCTCCAGCGCCTGTAAAGATTATTGATACCATGCTCACCAGGAAGAATTTAAGGACTTTTTTAGCTGAATGCGGTTTCGCTATACAGACAAAGCCTGGCTGATAAGAACCAGACTTTAATTATCTCGCTTTACTTTTTAAGTTTTTTTCCTAAGAAAAACAATAAGAGTAGAACTCCAACTAAGATTAATGCAGTTACAGCACACGACACATCTGTTCTGATCGGTATTTTGTGTCCACTTGCATGTGCTGCCATCCAAAAGAGCAAGTCTAATACCAACAATACAGTCACTAACACTTTTAAGATTACGATTAGAGTTTTCATAATTTACCTGAATATTATAGAGCTGTAGTATTGTATCTCTAATCCTTTAACAAATGCTGTACCTGCTTAACATGAGCTGTGACCTCCCCCCTTTAAGCCGAGCAGTCTAAAGTAGAGTTTCGGGGCGTATTTTCATGCAAGTTAATAAATTCCTGGGGAGATAAGTCATCCAATGAACTATGCGGTCGGAAGTGGTTATACTCCGGTCGCTTAATGAAGAGCTGCATACTTTAAATACGGAACATTTCCTTAAATTTCACTCATTATGAAATACAAAAGCAAACGATATCTAATAATACTTCTTCTAATACTGTCTGCATCAAAATTATATCCGCAAGATGCTGGGACTGAAGTTGTGAAGTCCTTCTTAAAAGCCGGTGCTGATAACAGCATTTCATCGAACGTTATTTACGACAGCCTCCTTTGTAAAAACAGGAAACAGCTGCAGCCCGAACAGAAGCGTATCATCTTACAACAACTCGATGATTTGAGAAAACGAATAGTTTCGGGTAGCGTAAATGGCTATAAAATTTTAATATACAAACAACTCCCTGATGTGGAGCAGGATATCCTTATTGACGCAGAGAAAGCCAACAATACGTATGTTGTAAAACGAAACGATAAGAGGCTAGCTTTAATCTTAGTCAGTGGAAACAAAATCCGATCATTTGTAACCTTTAATAAAGGGAAGTTTCGAACGTTTTGGCTTTTATGTTAATACTTTGTGTAAATATTCTACTTTTGACTGATCTCCAATAGGAGGTAATACAAAAGAGACCCAAAAGATAGTCGTAAAAACGATACCTTTTACGACCGGAGTGCTCAAGCAATATTTAGAACATCTCGACGAAATGTTCTATTAAAGCGCTCGATCAGGCTGTTTTGGGTTGGCTTTCCTGGCTGGATATGCTCCCACTCAAATAAACAAACTCCCCGGTTACATTGGTAAAGTTGATGAGGCACCTTTTTCAATGCCTTTCAATTTAAGAAATTATGACAAAATAAGCGGTTCCTGGCGATTATCCCAGAAGAACAACAAATGTATTGAATCTCCTGTTACTTTATAAAACAGTGAGCACTGTCTGGTAATCAGACCAACCCGAATATCAGGGCCTATTGTGGAAGCTCTGAACATAAACGGTTGTTCTGCAATAAGACTAATTGTATTTTCGGCTTTAACGACAAATTTATTCGCGGCTTTGACTCCAAATTTCTGAGTGATAAAGGAGTGCACTGAATGAAGGGTTTCTTTTGCGCGGGGCGTATAAAATATTGCTAAACTCATTCCTCGTTTAGCATATTCCGGATTCCGGTATATCTGGTCAGATGCCCGTTTTCTGCTTGCTTTACTGACTCCTTAACGCCATCGGCAACATGCTCTGGATATACGTTACTTCTCTCTTCAAAAACAACCTTCATTGCTTTCATTACAGCTTTAATCGCTGAAAGCTGCTCTTTGTTTTCAGGATAAACGATCAGTGTGTCCATATACAAAAATATCAAATATTGCACAAAAATTCAATTAAACCGTAAAGTGATTGGATGCACCAAACTCCTCACATACTTTAAAACCGGGACGGTCAACTCACCAAACAATTTGCCGTGTATTGAGTTTGTATCGGAATAAACCTACATTTCCTAATAGAAGGATATAGTATTCATAAAGACAAAGACCATAAATGAAAAAAAGATCATTCATCCTGTCGCTCATCATTCTATCGCTTTCACTAATCTCCTGTCAGGAAAAAGACCTAAAGAAAGAGGAAGAAAAAATCTGGATAGTGGCACAGCCCCAAATAGAATTAAACCGGTCTGTTATGGTTAAGATCTTCTTTAAAAAGAAACCAGATTCTGGCAGTGTTCAGGTGAAACAATATAGCAATGAAGGCATTAATGAATTGAATGGTGCCCAGATAGAGAAAGGAATGGAATATGATGGAACAAACTACCATTACGATATGGTTTTTGAAGCAGGCAAGCTGGGAAAGTCAGACTTCCCGATCATATCAGCAGACATAGATGGCGTAAATTACAAAAGCGCGCCAATATCTACTGAAGTTGTTAAAAAACAACAGGTAGATAGTAATTCTGTTAGGTTGTCATTGATAGCCGACAAGGACCGGTATCAGCTGAAAGATACCATCAGAGTATCATTACTTGAATATTCCAGATTTTCAGGTAAAGCAAGGTTTACACCTGCTGACCTGGTAAAAAAGGGGGCACCAGAGGCGCTATTTGCGGTTATTGATGAAGGAAATGTCGATTATAAAGTGGGGATAGTTGGCTTCAAAGCCTTTATAGATTCAAATTTTAATGTGATCAGCTTCGACTGGAATGCGAATGAAACTGGTGAGCACATGGTGAAATTAAACAATGAAAATCTCATCGGGCGGCGCATATTTGAGATAAAGATGATCGCCAAGCACGAAGGTAAATTCACTATGCCATCCAGCCGGTTCGATTATAAGGTATATCCCTACCAGGAGGCGTTTAAGGAGGAGCTTTTAGCCCGGGACGGAACATTGGAGACGAAAAACAGGTTAAAAGTTCGATCTAATGCATTGCATATCATTGTTGAAAAATGATCATAAACAATTGTTGTGAGTTTGGGGAATAGAAAGAAAAACCGTTTGGCGAATGAAAGAAGGCAGGATTATATATCTCCGCTGAACCTCCGGCTTCGCCGACAGTGTACAGGCTTGGTTTAAACCCATTATGCTTTTCTTTCTCCACCACCAAATTGGGAACCTTAAACCTGAAATTCTTACCAGCGACTTTCGTTTCAAAAAAACCCTGGCCACGCCAATTGTAAACACTGAAACCACCGTCTCCGCCGCCTATGATGTGGTAATATTTGATTTTCTCCTGCGGGTAAAAATATAGGAGCTTCACATTTTCAGGCATTTCAAAACCTGCCTCTCCACTGCGAAAAACATCTTTGCGATACCTATTGCCGCTTTCGTCATCCGGGACATCGGTGTAACCCGGCATTTTTTGCCATAGCAACTGCCATTTCCCATCGGCATAGAAATAGGCTTTTCTGTACCAAACACCATTATCTCCGAATGAGCTGAAAAACCAGTATTTCGCATTCTTCTTTATCTCACTTATCCGGGATTCTACCTTTTCATTCGCCCAACTCAGATCAGCATTCAGCTCAACCAGCCTATGTTTCGTCGTATCGCCATTAAGCGGCCAGGTAGTGTAGTACGCATCCCTGTCACTTGTATACACTATAAAGTCATCAATGAACTGTCCCCAATAACCACTGTAAGACGCATAAATCGAATCAGTTACCACCCCGGCTCTATCTATTTTATAATAACGGTAATCAAACCTTGTTTCATCATCTACCTTTGCATCGCATTCCAGGATAAGTTGGCCATTAACAGAGGGAAAGATACGGATAGGATTT
>JBQGEO010000215.1:0-4432 GCA_052039655.1 Pararcticibacter sp. | reverse complement strand
GCAGCGAATTCTATCAGTCGTGTACAGGTGCGGAGCGGAGTAGAATGTTTTCATGCCGAAAATTAGCAAGAACTACCCAGCGCGAAAAATATATGTGACGAAACGCTGCAAAAATGTGACGAGCCAGCGTACTAAAATGCGTTACTGTTGCAATCAAACGAGTTATCGATCACCTAAATATCTTGCCAGATAGTTAGCGGAATATAGCATGTCCTTCCATATGAAGAGGTGCTAAATTGGTAGTTGTGAATGGTATAGGGATTACTTTCTCTTCGCTATAAAATCTGATTATCTCTTCTTTTTCCTGAAGATTACCGCGCTCGAATGCCCTTTAATTACTGATTTATATTGTTGTTCTCAATCAATTTTGGTAACATACTTCGTCCGTATAAAACTCCACCACGTAGATCGAATCTAACAACCGAACTTGAAAGTGTTTATAGTTTAATAGAATTTACGTCATTGATCGCCGTAGAAGTTGTAATAGCCAAATATTATGTTTATTTTTATTTGGATTTTACGTCGATAGTTGCCGTAAATGGCTCAATTTGGTAAACTATGCCTTTGAATGCAAACAGAAGAAAAGAATTGCTTAGATTGGTTCCTGAAGGAAGTTTGGTTTCACGATCCTGGCTTCTTGAGCAGCAGTTTAGCATACCAGCAATAGATAACTTTATAAAGAGCCGACAATTGGAAACGGTTAAAGGTGGGATCTATAAAAGAGAAGGCACTGATATCAGCTGGACGGCTTTAATATATTTCTTACAAAATCAGAAAGCCAGCGACCTTGTAGTAGGTGGCCTTTCTGCTCTTGAACTACAGCATTTAAGCCATTATATACCTTTAAGCGATCAAAAGACTGTCCATTTGTACGGGAACGGTAATCTTCCTGATTGGGTTAATGATGTGGTGCCGGAAGTACAATTTGTAAAGCATAGCAGCACTACTCTTTTAGGTTATCAACCGGATCAAGCCACTCTTGATCAATTGTCTAAATTTACGAAAAAGATCCGTATAAACAGTAGACAAGACGGGCTGACCGTATCCGTACCGGAACGTGCTATATTAGAAGTATTGAATGAGGTGCCAGGCAAAATTGGATTCGACCATGCTTTCGAACTCCTGCAGGGACTTACCAGTTTGTCACCCCGCGCACTTCAGCAATTATTGGAATTATGCCATAATTTTAAGATAAGAAGGCTTTTTTTGTGGTATGCGGAAAAGTTGAATTATCCATGGCTCAACCGAATTGACCGTTCAAGAATCGAACTAGGCTCCGGTAACCGGGTAATTGTTAAAGGAGGCAAACTGGATAAGAAATATTTGATCACCGTACCTGAAGGTTATGAGTAGGAAAGAAGATTACGAGAAGCAAGTGCGTTTGCTTGTGAGCATATTACCTATTATTGATAAGGAAGAGATTTTTGCGCTAAAAGGAGGTACAGCAATTAATCTATTTTATCGCCCATTTCCAAGGCTATCTGTGGATATCGACCTTCTTTACTTGCCTATGGACGATAGAGCAACTGCCTGGAAGAACGTTAAGGCAGCCTTTGTACGAATAGAAGAAGGGATAAAAAAGGCTATACCTGCAGCTAAAATTCAAAATACAACCCTGCAGCAAGATGATTCTTTGCGAATCATTGTAGGCTTAGGCGATATACGTATTAAAGTTGAATTGTCTCCTGTTATTAGAGGATGCGTTTTTGCGCCAGAACGGATGGTTGTACGCGAAGAAGTTGAAAGGGATTTTGGTTACGCGGAAATTCTGGTTGCCTCCCATCCAGACCTTTATGCTGGTAAAATCTGTGCAGCATTAGATCGTCAGCACCCAAGGGATCTGTTCGATGTAAAACAACTTTATGAAAATGAAGGGCTGACCGAAGATCTTCGAAAAACTGTAATTGTATTTTTAATTAGCCACTTCCGACCAATCTCTGAGCTGCTTAATCCTAACCGGAAGGATATAACGCAAATATATGAAACAGAGTTCCGGCAGATGACAACTGTGGATGTTTCGTTAGAGGAACTAGTGGAAACCAGGGAAAGACTTATTGCTGACATTAATCAAAGCATGACTGAAGACGAACGGAAATTCCTCTTGTCCTTTAAGAATAGAAAACCTAATTGGCCGTTGTTAGGCGTTGCAAATCCAGAGGCAGTTGCTGCATTACCATCTGTCAGATGGCGCATGATAAACCTGGAAAAGATGTCGGCTTCCAGGCACGAGGAATTTTATAACAGGTTAGCAGCTATACTATTTCCCACAACTTAATTCTTGTTATCTTGTATCTCGATATTGAATTGAACTTTTGATGCATCGGAGGTTTTAGGAATCACTACTCCGAATCTGAACTTCAGTTCCGATGGTCACTGAGCAAGGCAAATAATGGCGATGGTAACTCATAAATTCCAATAAATATGATACCTGAATTTCAGGTATATTTACTTTCAGGATGTGACGTTATTTATGATCAGGAAAAGCTCCATTATATTAACTACTATAGCAATTGTTTTTACAATTACATCGTTGGTGCTTGACTTTTCGAGCGTGGGGGAGCGCTGGGACAGTTTTGGCGATAATGTTGATTGGTGGCTGCTTATTTTAGTTATTCTGGCAACTACTGGATTTGGCCTCCTGTTGGGATTATGTCCTTTCAGGAAGGTGAATTATAGACGAAGGATTAGACTCACGATTCCTGTTGCTTTTATCTTAATCAATCTGTATCCGCTTTATAATATGGCAGATTTCCATTACGGCTGGTCTGAGGACTATAATTATTTTACCGCAAAAAGGGATTTAAAAAAAGGAAAAGTGCAACTATTAACAGCAGGTGTATATCTTTCAAAACATGCAGAAACAGAAAGAGCTTTGAAGGCTAAGGATTCCATTATGAAGGTATTTGGGTTTAGTTTACTAAATGTAGGTATGTCTTCTAATGGTCTTGAACGATACAATGAAGTAATGGAGGACTATCTTTTGGAAAGGAACGGCGAAAACTGGATGGAACGTCTGAACGCCAAAATTGATTCAATTGAGCACGCTGACAATAAATAAATGCCCATTAGTTTAACGCGTCTAATTATCATCTGCTGACCCTTTCAGGCTGTTGATTTTCTCTTCGAGAATTTGCAGGACGTTCTCATTTTTCAAAATCAGGTAACCCAAATAGTCGTTGGAGATGCCATCTGTTAGCTTGTAATCTAAGCTGAAGTTTTCCTGATCAGAATTTGCAGTCATCTTGCCAAAGCGGATATGTTTGTTGTCGGAGAGTGTTTTGGCAACTTCCACAATATGGGTCGATATGATGAACAGGCTGTCGCTTATTTGCGAGAAGGAATCTATTACCGATAAGGAGGATTCCTGTGCATCTTTAACGTTAGTTCCCCTGAATAATTCATCAAAAATAATCAGGTTGTTGGTGGAGCTTATTAATTTTTCCGCTACAAATTTTACCCTGAGAACCTCGTTGTAGAAATGGCTTCTCCCATTTTCGAGGCTGTCTGAAAGATTTATGGTCGTCAGCAATCCATTGAACAAGGTCATTTCCATTGCAGCGGCAGGAACAGGAAGTCCTATCTGTGCCAGATATACACAAGTAGCAACCGACTTGATTAAAGTAGACTTTCCGGCCATGTTTGCCCCGGTGATAAACATTACATTTTGTCCATCACCAAAGGAAATATTGTTTTTGACAGGATTTTGTACAAAGAGATGAAAGACGCCATTGAGATTTAAGAAAGGCTTATCGGCTTTGGAGATCCTGGGGAAAGTAAGTCCTTTTTCCCTGGTCGTTCTGGCTACGGCGCACAGAGCATCTATTTGATAGACAATGTCTATTATCCTTCTGATTTTAGTGAGTTCCCTTTTCCGGAATATGTAATCACATGTATCCACAGCGAAAGGACCCAGCAATAATGGCTTTTTGTTAGAATATTTGTTAATCGCTGAATCATTAATGATTTCTGATATAAGCTGACAAAGTTCGTTAAACAGCCTGGGAGCGTCGCTGGTATTAAGTTTCTCAGATAATACCTTTAGATGAAGTAAAATCTCCAGGATCTCATGCACTCCCCGTTTTTTCAAATAGGAATCTTGTGATGGAGTGAAATAGTCAATCCAGCTTGATCCGAGCGATATTAATCTGGATCGAATGCCGGGAAGATCATTCTGGCGTAAATAGAACTCAATAAAGTCAAGAGCCTCTTTTTTAATATTTAAAGTGGGGCTGTGGTGAACTAAATGGGCAATCATCGAGTTCCTTTCCTGGATTTCTTCGTCATCATTCAGCGGGCTTTTGAATATTTCTGCCAGAAAATTTTGTCCTCCAAGCGTGGTGGTGGAATCAAAGTAAGAAAAAATACTTTTCTCGCTGGTGTTGCTCGGAAATACTTCCAAGTCTCTTAAGGTTTGATCGTCTGTCTGAAATTG
>JBQGEO010000214.1:0-4251 GCA_052039655.1 Pararcticibacter sp. | reverse complement strand
ATTTAGTCACCGTGGATATTGCCGAGAAATCAAATTCTACTTCCACCCACTGGTTATACGTGCTGATGGGTTTAACGATTTCGTACTGCGTTTGCCAGGCGTTGCCACCCTCCAGTGAATTCTGAAGCTTCAATGCAATCTGCGGCTTTACTTCAGCATAGTTGTTATAGCCGGGCAGGAGTACCTTCACGGTAAATTTGTTCCTCTGGCTCAAGTCCATGCGGTAATCCAGGGTTACCTGAAGGTTTCCATACTGGAAGTCATTTCCTGCTTTCCTGATATACCGGGCAACTTTAGGAGAAGCATTGACGCTCAAAGGACCTGGATTATCGAAATTCGGTGTGAAGTCAATATTTTCAGCAAGCCATTTTACCTTACCCGTGCCGTCAAAGTGGTCTGTAATGTCAAGCACTTTGATAGGCTTCTCCACAACAGGCCTGGAGTATCCTTTCGGAACCAGCCTCAGCCACCAGGCGTTTGCAGGAGTGGCCTGGTCGGCAACCTTCAGGTAAAGCTCGTTTTCAGAGAGTGCAAAGATCTCATATTTGGAAACCCCGGTATAGTAAGCAATAAATCCTCCTCCTGAAATGCTGAGGTATTTCTTTCCGTTCTCTTCCGACATACTCCATTTCATATTGGTAGGAGGGGTATAGCTCATAGTATAATCCGGCCCTTTGGTCCCTCCAAGTCCGGCGGCGTTAGCTCCGTTGACGAAAGTGGTCCCATGGTTATTGTAAATATACTCGAAATTATTGTTCAGGTTGAAAACCATTTCGTCATCATACATCCCTTCACTCGCTTTCTCATTAGCACCTGCTGTCCACCATTCAGGAGTAAGCGCGTCGATAGGGCCAACTCCCATGTGTCCGGGATAATCCTTCTCGATCACCCAGATCTTGCCCGTTTGGTTCTTTGCCCCGCCGGTAAGGAAATTGTAATCCGGAACATCCAGCATTTCCGACTTTGTATTGGCAATGTGAATTACCTGGGAGGCCGAAGCGGATCCTCCGCTTGTAAAAACGGTCAGCGTAACAGTATAGTCGCCGGCAGTGGCGAACCGACCGGTTGCTGTTTGTCCGTGTTCTTTTTGTCCGTTTCCGAAATCCCAGTTGGCACGGCCTACTCCCGGAGTCTCATTCGAAAAGATAAGGATATTTTCGTTGTCCTTCGATGGTTTAAAGGAAAATTTTACCATGTCTGAAACCGGGGCAACCCCCAGTTCCGGATCGTCCTGCTTGCATCCCGCCCAGCTTACAACCGAAATGAGCAGGAAAACTATATAATGAAGTCTTTTCATCTTGATTTCTTTAAATATTAATAACCGGTATTCTGGTGCAGGCTCGTGCAAAGATCGAGCTCTGATTGCGGAATAGGGAAGAAGCCTTTAGCGGCGGTATTGAACTTGATGTTAAAATCAACAGCATCTCCAATGTAATGAGGCCCCCTGATATTCTGGATCGTTATAGCCTGGTCGGCTACGTTTGACCCTCTTCTGAGCAGGTCCCAGTACCGTTGTCCTTCCAGTGCAAGTTCAGTCCTTCTTTCCTTGTAGATATTATCGAGTGAAACAACTTTTTCGGGGAGATCTACGCGGTCTCTCACCCTGTTAAAATAAGTCTGGGCATTTCCCGCTCCCGTGCCCAGGTCGAGCTCTGCTGCCATGAGCAGTACATCGGCAAAGCGGATATCCCGGTAGTTATTCCCCCAGTTTAATTCGTATGTACCGGTAGCCGGAGCATATTCTTTTGATGTAGAGTATTTTTTGCTGAAATACCCGGTATGCTGATAGCCGGGAGTCACGGTGCCGGTAAGGTCAGTTTCCTCAACCAGGATCGTGGCTTCCCTCCTTGGATCATTTGCTTCGAAAGCATCGGCAAGAGATTGGGTAACGGGGGCGAAGCTCCAGCCGGTTGTATAATTGGGATCATTACTTATCCTGGGTCCCTGCATCAATGGCTGCATATTCCCTTCCCCGCCCTGGATATAGCCCCAGTCATACCAGGGATTCAGATCGGAATAAGAGATTTCCCATACGGATTCCTTACTGAATTCACTGGCTTTTTTGAAGATGTCGGCATAATTTTCAAGCAGGTCGTGTCCGCTGCTATTGATGATATCCGTCAGGTGGCTAAGTGCCCGTTGTTTGTCGACGGTAACTGCCCCTGCCTGAAGATCTTTCTTATACACGCCGTTGTAGAACAGGAACGTCCTTGCCAGCAGGGCTTTCGCCGCCCATTTCGTTGCTCTTCCCTGGTTTTGGCTAAGTGTTTTGGCTGGAAGATCCGCAATCGCTTCTTCCAGGTCCGTAGCTATCTGGTTGTAAACGGCTTCCGGCGTAGCTTGTGTGGCACACCCGTCACTTGCCTGTGTAGGTTCAAGGAGCAACGGGACATTTTCATAGAAACGTACCAGGTCGAAGTAGAAATAGGCTCTCAGGAATTTTACCTGGGCGGTGACCGATTTTTTAAAATCGTCGCTCACAGCAGCCGCGGGAAGTTTTTTAAGCAGGAGGTTGGCCCGGTAGATCCCTGTATAGTGGTTCCCCCAGTGCACTGCCAGGTCTGAGTTGGTTGGCAGGATCTTTTGCTGATCAACGGAGATCATATTCGGCGAATCTGAACGGTTTCCTCCTCCGGCGAAAGAATCATCCGAGGCAATATCGCTTAAAAGGGGACTGGGGCTGAAACCTCCGCCACCTGCATTAGTATGCCATTGAAGAGCATCGTATACACTCGTGAGTGCTTCGTTTATATCACTTTCGGTCTTGTAAAAATTTTGTTCAACCCTGGTATCCAGCGGAGACAGCTCCAGGAAATTCTTACAGGAGGATAGTCCCAGGAGAACCGCAGTGATTAAGGCTGTTCCGGTTATATTTCTGATAATCGTTTTCATTCGAGTAATTATTAGTAAGCTAATTCGTTGTTTCCTGCCTGTCTAAAAAGTTGCGTTCAATCCCAGCCTGAGGGTGCGCGACTGCGGGTAAACTCCCCGGTCAATTCCTATGTCCAGCGTGGTTCTTGCACCGATTTCAGGGTCAAAACCCGAGTAGTTGGTAAATGTGATCAGGTTATCGCCTGAGATATAGATCCTGAGCTTTTGCAACCTGATCTTTGACAGGGCAGCCCGTCCGAGATTATAACCAAGTTGCAGGGTCTTCAGACGTACAAAATCACCGTCTTCCAGGTAAAGGTCGGAGATGTTGGTGTAATTTTTATTCGCATCATTCCAGGTAAAACGGGGCATTTCATTGGTACTCCCTTCTCCTGTCCACCTGTTCAAATACATGGTAGACATATTGGCATCCTTAAGATCATGCCTTCTGATGCCGTTAAATATCTGGTTCCCGAATGAACCGCTGAAGAATCCGCCCAGGTCGAAGTTCTTATAGCTTACGTTAAAATTAAAGCCTGCGAAAATATCAGGCATTGGCATCCCGAGGTACATACGGTCCAGCGGGTCAATCTTCCCGTCGTTGTTCTTATCCACGAACCTGACATCTCCCGGTTGTGCATCGGGCTGGATCTTCTGGCCATCTTTTACATAGGCATCTACTTCAGCCTGATTCTGGAATATCCCATTCATTTTATACCCGTAGAAGTAGGAAAACGGATCACCAACCGTGCTTTGGGCCACCTGTCCATATGTTGAGATCCCCGCACCAGGTAATTTCTTTTCCGCATTGTTGATCTCAGTTACTTCATTCTTGTTGTAACTACCGTTGATTCCCAGTGAGATGCTCCAGTCATTTATCTTTTGCTGGAAGTTGAGGGCAAGCTCAATTCCAGAGTTTCTTACGGACCCGCCATTTCCCGATCCTGCCGGGACTCCTGAATAGCGCGGGATCGGCAGGGTGAGCAGCCAGTCTTTTGTCGTTTTGATATAGTAATCGCCGCTAAAGCTCAACCTGTTGTTCAGGAAGGAGAGGTCCAGACCAATATCCGTTTGTTCCGATGCTTCCCATTTGATATCCGGGTTGGCCATGTATCCGGGAGAAGCTCCGCTCTGGTATCCGTCGCCAAAACTATATCCTCTTCCCACCGATATAACGGGAGCCCATGGGTAGTTGTCGTTGATCCGGTCGTTCCCGTTCTGTCCCCACGACATCCTTAGTTTACCATAATTCACGAAAGTTCCTTTGGGGAAGAAGCCTTCTTCAGAAAATATCCATCCTCCGGATACAGAAGGAAAGGTTCCGTACCGGTTATTGGCACCGAAACGGCTGGATCCGTCTCTCCTGATCGTTGCGGAGAA
>JBQGEO010000213.1:0-3854 GCA_052039655.1 Pararcticibacter sp. | reverse complement strand
CACCGCCTTCCTGAATTCTGGTGCCTGTAAAAAGAAGCGGCGGAGTTCCGGTTCGGGAATGTCGTCTCATAACTCAGCGCACCTTCTGTAGATCCCGAGGTATTCCCGTACTGAAGCTTGGACAGGGTAGCGTCGTGGCTTACGCCCATTCTTACTTTATCGTACATGTCCTTCCTTACAAACAGATCAAAAATGAGTGAGAGCACTATAGCATCTCCTTTTGACGCTGCCTCACTGCGATACCATAGCCCGAGATTTACCGCACGGTATTTATACTGAAACCCTGTACTTAATGACTTTGAGCTGCCCTGGCGATAGTATACGAGAGAAGGAATAAGAGCCGGGCCCGATTCTTCGTCGTAAGGATCAAGCGCCAGCCTGTAGCTGGCATGACCATTTATTCTGACAGGCAGTATCGCACTGGCCCCGGTGAAGGATTCGTTGGGTTTGTTAAGATGCTGCGCCGCTACGCCCATCATAAAGTTTCCGGCAACCAGATTGATCCCGGCTCCGGCATCAAAGAAATATTTATTGTTCATAGAAGGAACCGATGCATCTGAAACCGCTCCGGGGATAATTCCTGTTACCGGATCGATCTGATCACCAAACACGATCTGGCTGTAGTCTATTTTTCTCCTGGTAAACCCGGCCTGTACGCCAAATGACAGGATCGCATTATCAAATGAAACGCTGTATGAGTAAATCCCTGACATATTCAGTTTCCTCAGATACGCTGTTCCCTCGTTCGAACTGGTAACCAGCAGACCAACCCCTCCGTTGAGCTTTGGAACTGTATAATCTGCCGAAAAAGTAAAATAATCCAGGCCACCGGGTACGGAACTCCACTGGTTCCTGTAGATCATATTGACACGCAGATCGCCTTCGAACTGACCGTTTAAAGCAGGGTTCAGATAGTTCGGAGCGTTATAAAACTGCGAATAAATGTGATCCTGAGCCGATACATGCCCTAAAGCAAGGCCCGTTATCAAGAATACCGGAAATAAGCGTTTCATTCTATTTATCTTATAAGGTGTACCGGCCCAACTGTCTTCCTGGACCCTTTCTCGTATTTCATTCCTTTCCATTCACTTCCATCGAGGAAGGTGGCGGTAATTTCCCATATATAAACTCCCTGCGGGGCGGGTGAACCTCCCACTGTACCGTCCCATCCTTCTGCGGGGGCTCCGGTTTCATCCAGCTTGTCGGTCTGCCAGATCAGTTTCCCCCATGTATTAAAGATCTTCAAGGAGTATTTCGCTATTCCCGATCCTTTTGGCCTGAAGGTTTTCAATTCAAATTTGAGACTCCCCGGTTCGAAGCCGTTAGGGACATACAGGAATCCCGGCACCCCGTCGATCCGGACATCCTTAGTGGCAAAATCTGTACACCCCTCCGCATTTGTCACGGTTAACTTCACCGTATATGGTCCGTGATAGGTGTATGTGTGAGCAGGGTTTTCTTCCTCCGAGGTGGTTCCATCCCCGAAATACCATTTGTACTTCAACCCGGCACCCTCGCTCCTGCTTTTAAAAGAGAAAGTGTAATCGGGTACCTTTATAACCGGATCAGGTAATATATCAAACCTGGCCGATGGAGGTGCCGACACGTAGATGATCTGTACAGCTGATTCTTTACATCCGTATTCTCCCGTAACTGTCAGCCTGACTGTAAAAGGGGATCCGATATATCCGAATGTATGAGAAGGGTTACTCTCGGTTGAATATGTACCATCCCCAAAATCCCATTCATATTTATTGGAATAAAGAGACGTATTCTGAAATGTGACATTCAGCTGTGTGCATCCCCTGTTTACACTGGGAACAAATATGGGCTGCGGAGGAACAGCAATAAAAACAGAACGTGTAAGGGTATCACTGCAGGTATTGTTTGAAGCTATCAGCCTGAGCTTATATACTCCCGGGGATCCATACAGATGCTGGGGAGCAGATTGTGCTGAGAGAGGACTGCCATCTCCGAAATCCCATATGCAGCTGGTGGCTCCGGTGCTGGTATTGGTAACCGCAATATCCAGCTTGCCGTTACAACTGATACTATCGGCTAAAGTGAACCATGCCTTTGGTTTCACATAGGTACTGATACTTTTTTCGAGACTGTCCATGGTACAGCCATATTTTCCTGCCACGCGGAGCTTGATAGTATACGTTTTCCCGGCATCAGGCAAAATAATATCAGGATCCTTGTCTGCCGATACCAGCGCACCATCGAGATACCAGAAAACAGAATCTGCATATGCCGACTTGTTTTCAAGCTCTACCCTGTACGGCGCACATGCTATAGTTGATTTCAGTACAAAGTTTGCTTTCGGAACGGGATTAAACTGGATAACATGTTTTACCGTATCAGGACAACCAAGGGTACTGGCCGTTACCAGTTTCACTTCATACCGGTAGGGTAATACTGCATTAGATGGCACTGTAAAGGAATAGCTCATATCCTTTTGTACAGAAACCGCTCTGCCATCGATCATCCATTTGTAAGCTACCGGATCCGTTCCCCCGTATACCGTTTCATTTTTGAAATGTATCGTGGCCGACGTTCCGCAAATCATCGTATCTGCTGCTGAAAAAGCAGCGGACGGTCTTGGCTGGACCTTTACAGACTTGAAGATGGTGTCGGAGCAGCCTGATGCATTATGAGCTATTTCCTTCACCATGTAAGTACCCGGAGACGTGAAGATATGCTCTGCCGTATGCCCGGTCATCCTGTTATCCGTACTTCCCGGATCTCCGAAATCCCATTCTACATAAGGTGCATTTGCGGGTGTTGTTGAAACCACCAGTTTAAACGGAGCACAATTGACAGAGGTCGCATTACTCGTAAACAGAGCTACAGGCAAAGGCAATACCTCAACCTGCTGAGTAGTGGAATTACTGCAAACAGAACCATCGGGATGAGACTGGAGCACCGTTAGCTGAACGTTGTACTTTCCGGCACGGGCAAAAGCATAACGAGGATTCGCATCTGTGCTGGTGCCTCCGTCATCAAAATTCCATATACATGAAGCAGTCCCCGAAGGCTTGCTGAAGAACTGAACAGAGTCTTTTAAACAGTACGTACTACTATTAAATGTAAAGCCCGCATCAGGAAGAGCGTATACCGTGATCGTCTTCGTATCCGTGGCGGAGGAACATCCGTTGGTCGCAAACAGCGACACATCATAAGTGCCAGGAACGGTAAATGTATGGATATTGGATTCAGGAGCAGCAGTAGTATTGGCAGTGCTTCCATCCTTAAAATCCCAGAAGAAACGATTTGCTCCTTCGGTATGATTGTCGAACCTCACAGTGAGCGGAGCACAGCCGAATCTCCTGTCTCCATCCACAATAAGCCGCGGAACAATTGTATTGGGATAAATTACAATATTGTAACTGGCAGTGTCGGTGCCACATTCATTTTCTGCTTTCAGCCTGACCGTAATCGTATCTGTTTTTGCAGAAGAGAAGGTATGCCGTACGGAAAGCGTATCGTTCGTCACATAGGTTTGTCCATCACCAAAGTCAAATGTATATGTTGAGGCCCCTCCCTTGGATTGGTTTCTGAAAGCTATTTCTAAGGGAGAACATCCCCATGTTTTGTCGGGGGAAAGGACAGCCAGCGGCTTCGGACGAACAATCACCGAATCGGTAAAGACCGTCTCTTTACACCCGGTAGATGCCTTTAGGGTAATGACATAAGTGGTGTCTTTGCCTGCCGGATCGGGATCGAATACCATTGTTCCCGGATGGATGGATGTGGAAGTTTTCCCGTTACCAAAATCCCATGTATAGGTTCCCCCGCTTAAAGGAGCTGAGGTATTAACAAAATTTACAGGCAAAGGACCGCATCCTTTGACC
>JBQGEO010000212.1:0-16637 GCA_052039655.1 Pararcticibacter sp. | reverse complement strand
TTTAAATTTGATATTTAACTTGTAAATAATTTAAACATGGCTATAGAAATAACAGATGCAAACTTTGAAGAAGTTGTGCTGAAATCAGACAAACCTGTGTTGGTTGACTTTTGGGCTGAATGGTGCGGACCTTGCCGGATGGTGGGCCCGGTTGTTGAAGAACTATCAAAGGATTATGAAGGACAAGCGGTGGTAGGAAAGGTAAACGTGGATCACAATCCTGGTATTTCAATGAAGTTTGGAATCAGGAATATCCCTGCATTGTTGTTCTTTAAGAACGGAGAGATTGTAGATAAGCAGATTGGTGCTGTTCCGAAGTCTGTTTTGAACGATAAGCTTGCCAAGCAAATTGCATAGTAAGATTTGAATAAGGAATACAAAAAAGACTGGCTTATGCCGGTCTTTTTTGTATATTGAATTTGAAGAGAACGCAGGAATGAAAAATGATCTGCTTAACGGGCAATTTGACCTTAGTGGTGAGGAGATAAATCTTGAACTGCTTGCACGCCAGGTTGTAGAGGGATTTATTACGGGGCTTCATAAGAGCCCTTTTCATGGGTTCTCTGTAGAGTTTGCCGAGCACAGACTTTATAATAGCGGAGAATCGGTGAAGAATATTGACTGGAAGCTTTACGGACGGTCTGATAAGTTGTTTGTAAAGCGTTTTGAGGAAGAAACCAATCTTCGCTGCCAGTTGGTGCTGGATGTGTCGTCGTCGATGTCCTATCCCGATAAGCCGTTTAATAAGCTTGTTTTCTCCGTTTGTTCTATTGCGTCGTTAATCTATCTTTTTAAAAGACAGCGGGATGCTTTTGGGTTGAGCTTTTTCTCGGACAGGCTTGAATTCTCCTCGGGAGCTAAATCTACCGGCGTGCATCAGAAATACCTGTTTGCAGAACTTGGAAAGATCTTGAACAGGGATACACAAGGAGTCAGAACGTCGCTTCCTGCTGCCCTTCATGAGATCGCTGAGCTCCTTCATAAGCGGTCTATGGTGATCATTTTCACCGATATGTTTGAATCTGTTATTTCAGAAGATGCTAAGTCGGCTTTTTTTGCAGCTTTACAGCATCTGAAGCACAACAAGCATGAAGTGATCGTGTTTAATGTTCTCGACCATGAAAGCGAGATCAGGTTTGAATTTGGGAATCGACCTTATCATTTTGTAGATATTGAAACAGGACAGCAGGTAAAACTAAATCCTTCACAGGCAAGGGATGAATATATATCTTCCATTGATGAATTTCGGAAAGAATTAATTCTAAGGTGTGCTCAGTACCATATCGATCTTATCGACGCGGATATTTCTGCTGGTTTCCTCCAGGTGCTTCAGGCTTATTTAATTAAAAGAAGCCGGATGAACAGCTGATTGAGGAATTGAGATGATCACCGTCGTCCCTGAGCCGGGTTCGGATTCAATAGCAATATCGAGATCATGAAAGACTGCAATGCTTTTTACTATCGCGAGTCCAAGTCCGTTGCTGTCATTATCTGAGGAGTTTAGTTTTTCGAACCGGTTAAACGCTTTTTCGACGAGATCTTTAGTCATGCCTTTTCCCTGATCGCTTATATAAATGTTATAACAGTCCTTTTCTAACCTGTCTTCCAGCCTGATCTCTCCTCCGGGGCGGTTGTACTTGGTGGCGTTGTTTATGATATTTGTAAAGAGTATGTGGATAAGCGCTTTATTACCATAGATGGAAGAGTTAAGTTTCAGGTTATTTGTCAGGCTGATCCCTTTTAGGTCCATTCTGTCTTCCAGGTCTTCAGTTACTTCAGACAAGGTACTCCTGATGCTTATAAGGTCTTTTTTTTCGTATTGATCATTCTCTATTTTGGAGATCAGCAAGAGGCTGTTTACGATAGATTTTAAACGGTCGAGGGACCTGAGCGAAGCCATAATTTTTGCTTCCGAAGTTTCGGAGATCTTCTCATCCGCCAGCAGGTTTTCCAGCCGTGTTTTGATGACAGATACCGGGGTGAGAAGTTCATGCGATACATTTGATGTGAACTGCTTCTGGGTGAGGAATTGCTGGGTGATCTTATGCATTAGGGCGTTAATGCTGTCATCCAGTTGCCTGAAATCACTCGTTGTTGTTTTTATTGGATTGTAATCGTACTCGAAAGGCTCGTTTGTTTTATTTAGTTTCTGATCTATTATATTATAAAATGGGGCTAAAACCATGCTTGTAAAGGCATAGTCAGTAATCAGGGTGATGGCTGCTGAAATGACCAGGGCAAGCAGAGTCAGGTAGAGGATGGTTTTTTTCAATTGCCTGACTGCCGACACCGTTTCCCCGATTTCAAGCCGGTAGTTATTCTGTCCGAAACGAAGATAGCTGGTGAGGATGAGATATTCTCCCTGGCGCCCTTCTATTTCGCGGCTACTGATATTAAATCTTTCGGGATGGTTCTTATGTGTAATGGCGGGGTTGGCCCTTGTCAGGATAATATATTCTTCTTTTAGAATATTATAATCTGTAAAGGTCTTTTCTGCCTCAAGGAGATCTGCAATTTCATCTTCCGAAAGGTTTTTAATAAGCTTTTCCTTTTTGTCTGCTATCCGTTGTTTCAGGTGGTTCAGCGAGATTTTGTCGAGAAAGATCAGGATCACTGACACCAGGAAAATGATTATGGAAATTTTGATGATCAGATTGTACAGAATGAGTTTGAGCTGAAGTTTCATATTCAGAGATTGATCCGGAATCCTATACTTCTAACCGTTTCAAGCCAGTCGGCATCGCTGTACACGGAGAGCTTTTTCCTCAGGTTTTTCAGGTGTACATTCAGGAAGTTGGAGTCTGAGTTAATTTCAAGAATGTCGCCCCAAACGTGCTCGGTAAGGCTTGTTCTTGGAATCACCCGGTTTTTATTGAGTGTGAGATAGTACAGGATCTCAAATTCTTTATTTGTGAGATTGAGTCTCTGGTTCTGAAAGGAGACTGTTCTGTTTTCGATATCGAGAATAAACCCGTGCAGGTCAATTTTATTGGTTTTTATATTGTGCTTTCTCCTTGTTATAGCATGCATACGGGCGAGAAGTTCGGAGAGGGCAAATGGCTTGGGTAAATAGTCGTCTGCTCCATTTTCCAGTCCTTTGACCCGGTCTTCAACAGCATCCCTGGCAGTCAGGATGATGACGGCGTCTTCGCGTCCGGGGATATCTTTTAATGATTTCAGAATGTCTATGCCGTCTCCGTCGGGAAGTCCGAGGTCGAGGAGTATAAAGTCGTAGCTGTTAACGAATATTTTTTCTTCGGCAGAGGCTTTGCGGCGGGCATGTTCCGTCAGGAAGCCTTCTTTGGTGAGAAATTCATCTATTTCCAGGGCGAGGTCTTTTTGATCTTCAACAATCAGTACGTTCATGGAGCTTTATATACTTTTACAAACCTACGGATTTGAAACGACCGGATGTATTTTAATTGTCAATCCTTGAGTTGGTTATCAAATGATTGAAATAAAACGTGATACCGGGTTCAAACGATATTTTAAATTCGTTGTTTTCAAATGTTGTTATGCCCTGATAGGTATTAAATTAGTATTTTAGAAATAAACTGGCATATGAGGATTCCTATTGAACGATTACCTGTTAAAGTTTACCCGGATTCTAAACGTGTGATTGCACGTTTTTTCTTCAACGGAGAGGAAAGAGCTAAGGATGTAATACAGCGGGTTATGGCTATTAATGAAGAGGATGTTTTTGGATTAATTTCACCGATTCTCCAGGAATATTCCAAGCGGCACAGAAACATAACACGCGTTCTTCATAAACATTGCAGTAAGCTCAAATATTTGTTTGACGACCTGGGGATAGATTTTGACGAGGTGAAGCCTTACAGAAGGCTCCTCCTTGGCTCGTATTTTACCCATGAATATTCAATAGAATCTGCTGCCTTCTTTAATCCTTCAATTGTTGAAGATCCTGACCAGACTGACCTTGAGGAGGGCGAAAAAAGATTGATCATGAGTTTCAGGGCAGTTGGTGAAGGTCATATTTCATCGATCGTTTTCAGAAAGGCTTTGATCGATAAGCACAATAATATACGTGTGATCCCGGTCGGGAATTATATTGATGAGGCGGAGGTGATCAGAAACGCCCGGTATAACAAGAAGCTGTTTTTTGAAAAGGCGGCCGCTTCCCTGATCGATGTAGATGTGCTTTCGGATATGGAAGGACGGCTTGATGAGCATTTTGAATATGGAACGCTGAGGAAGCTTGTATTGGAATCGCAGCAGGTGGAAGATGATGATTATAAGAAACTTCATTATGAAAAGCTTCTCTGGCTGTCTGATTCCTATTATGAGATGGTGTTTTCACTGGATACTGACATTACCGATCGTGTGATATTTCCGTTCTCTGAGTTCGAGAGAAAGGGGATAGAGGATGCTCGGTTTGTTAAGTTTACCGGGGATGACGGCAAAATAATGTATTATGCCACATATACCGCTTTCGATGGATCGCTGATAATGCCAAAGCTCCTGGAGACGAGTGATTTTTATGATTTTAAGATTCGTCCGTTGTTTGGCAATGGTGCGCAAAACAAGAACCTGGCACTATTTCCGAGAAAAGTGAATGGCAACTATGTTATGATGTCGCGGATTGACGGGCATAATAACTACATTATGAATTCTAAGAATATCACGGTGTGGGAGAACCCGATCCTGCTGCAATCACCTAAATATAGCTGGGAGTTCACTCAAATCGGTAACTGCGGATCTCCCATTGAAACCGAGGAGGGATGGATTGTGATCGGCCATGGAGTGGGCCCGATGCGCCGCTATTGCCTTGGAGCCAGCTTGCTTAAACTGGATGATCCCAGTGTTGAGATAGGGAGGCTAAGTGAGCCGCTGTTGGTTCCAAATCCTGACGAGAGGGAAGGATATGTGCCTAACGTAGTATATTCTTGTGGTTCGATCATCAATAATGGTAAACTGATCATTCCATACGGACTTTCAGACTATTCGTCTTCGTTTGCCATGGTTGATGTAAATGCCTTGATTGATAAGCTTAAAAGTGACGGAACGGGTAATTAGAATTATCTAATTACCCTGTAAGTACTAAAGCTGCGGGTTTAAAATCTTTTTGTAAACTTCGATGTAATCGTTTACCATTTTTTCTTTGGAGAAGTTTGTTGCGGCCCACCGCCGGCATTCGGCTCTTACGATGGTATTTAACTTACTGATTGCTGCTACTGCATCATCTATTGAATTTACGAGGAATCCTGTTTCTCCGTGCCTGATCAATTCGGGCATGGAGCCTTTTCTAAAGGCAATTACTGGTGTTCCGCAGAGAAGGGCTTCAGCAACACTCATTCCGAAAGGCTCCTCAAAATTTATAGGATGGAGCAGAGCTTCGGCTTTTCCCATCAAAAGATTTCTTTTTTCAGGCCCCGCTGGCCCTATAAAGGAGATCTGATCGTTTAGCCTTGGTTTTACTTTCGTGTTAAAATAGTCCTGATCCTGGATAATACCTGCGATTATCAGCCTCTTCCCACTGCGTACCGCAATTTCAATAGCTTCGGCGGTTCCTTTATCATGATGTATTCTTCCGAAATACAGAAGGTAATTTTCATGGGTGTCGCTAAAACCAAAATCTTCTACATTGATTCCGTTATATACAGTAGCCAGATAATTGAGATCGGGACTTCTGTCGGAATTGCTGATCGACACATAGTGACAGGTGTCGTTGTATTTTTTATAAACAGGGATTATCCTGGAAGAGGAAAATCCGTGGATGGTAGTCACTACAGGTGTTTTTATTAGCCTTGACCATGTAAGCGGAAGGAAATCAAAATGATTATGTATGATATCAAAGTGTCCTGCTTTTTCCATCAGGTTGCTGATGTGCAGACATTCGAGGACTTTGGCATCCTGTGTCCGGTCTTCCTCATAGCCCGTTTTAACAACTGCATCCAGTTTAGCATGTGTTATAGAGTCGGCTGTGGCAAACAGTGTAACATCCAATCCTGCTGCGGCCAGGCCTTCTGTTAAACTAGAAGCAATTTGCTCCCATGGGCCATAATGACGTGGCGGTGTTCTCCAGGCTACAGGTGATAGTACGGCAATCTTCATTAAAGTAATGTGTATATGGTATACCAGAGTTATTATTGCATTCTGCCCGGAACCCCAGTCCGGGCAGAATGCTCTGGATTAATTTGCATGAATAACAGGTTTAAGACGGGTGGTTTCCTTAGTGACAGCTGCAGCCTGACTATCATCAATTGCTTTCAGTATCGTAAGGTGAGAGATCAGGTAAGCCAGTGTGCTCTCGGCTCCCTGGTTCCTGTTCAGCTTGCCGGGCTGAAGACCATCACAACATCCATTTGTTTCGGGATCATAGATTGGCACCCTCAGAAGATTGTTTCCATGAAACCACATAAAGGTCGCATTCATTTTGTGGAGCATATTGGGATTTTGAGTCAGGTGGTACGCCTGGTAGTACATTAATACCATGGCCATTGTTTCTATAGCTTGCTGATCAAAATCCGGTTTTTCAGATCCTCTATGCATCCATCCATCGTTGCCTACGGGACGAAAGCAGTTATCGTTGAACGTGACTCCTTCCAGAAAGGAAATGGACTCGAGAGCTATTTTCTTGATGCTCTCATCTCCTGTTATTTCCGCTGAATATAATAAAGCAAGCGGCAGGATAGCGTTGTCGTAGGTGAGTTCATCCTCGAACCAGCTCCAGTTATTTCTTTTGTTTTTTGTATACGCAGTTGTCAGATGGCTGGTTAATCTCAATAACTCGCTCATCACACGTTCATCAGAAGGGTGGGTTTTAAGATAAAGCGCCACGCCGATGAGGGTGTTGGCAATACCCCGGATATAGCGTAACTCCCGGAAATGCGGCATTGAGCATTCAAATAATTCCTGACCGAACTCGCGGTATGAATTATTTGGAGCTGCATTTATCAGGTAGCCCAGGGCCCAGATGGTCCTCCCGAAAGAATCTTCGGATCCTTTTTCATCCAGGTAGTTATGGTTGAAACTAAGGAAATTGCGGAAATAGCCGTCCTCTTTCTGCATATAATGTATGTAGCTGAGGTAGGTAGGGAACAGATCGAGCGCTTCTTCACTTTTCAACTGTTGCCAGGACATAAGCATTAAAATAAGTGCCCTTGCATTATCATCCAGGCAATATCCTTCGTGGAGGTTAGGAATGCCGTATTTAGCGTGCTGGATGAGGCCCGTTGAATTTGTCAGGCGGCGGATATGGCTGAGATCAAAGGGCGGAATAGCTGCTTTCGTCAAAACCTTTAAGCTTCTCCATCCTTTGTCAGGGATGGGTTCAGCGATTACCTGGCTAAGGATATCAATATATTGTTTACCTATTCCTGTCCAGCGCAATTTTAATCCATAGTCATAGGCATTTGTTTTTAATCTCGATAATTTAGTGTTATCATCCAGCAGTTCTATGGTTATATCGGCAAGCGCATTAAAGTCTTTAAAGTTGAACAGGCGGCCTCTATTGTGATCTAAGAGCTCCTGGGCATGCCAGTAAGGAGTGGAGATGACGGCTGCTCCTGCTCCGATAGCGTATGAAAGCGTCCCGCTGGTGATCTGAGCTTCATTCAGATAGGGTGTGACATAGATGTCGCATGCGGAGAGATAATCAAATAACTCTTTCTCTGTAACGAACTGGTTGATGAAATGTACATGTTTCTCTACGCCGAGTTCCACTGCTAATTGCTTTAATGAGTCGCGGTATTCCTCGCCATTGCTCTTTAATACTCCAGGGTGAGTGTTGCCTAAAATGATGTAGTTAACATCCGGATGCTTAGCCGTGATCCTGGGAAGAGCTTTTATAACGGTTTCAAGTCCTTTGTTGCGGCTTATGAGTCCGAATGTAATCAATGTTCTTTTATTGCGGAACAATGGATGCTCTTTTACAGGATTGTTTTCGGAAGCATCAATATCCGGAACACCGTGTTCGATAAGACGAATTTTTTCTTCCGGTATTTCATAGATACCGGAGAGAAATGAAACTGCCCGTTTGCTCATTACCACAATGGCAGACGAATGCTCTGCGATTTCACGCGTTATAAGTTTTTGTATATAGCTGGGCTCTTTTAATACGGTGTGAAGTACTGTAACGGCCGGGACCTTTAATTCGTGAAGGAGAGACAGGAGGTATATACCACTTTCTCCGCCAAAAATGCCAAATTCGTGTTCAATGATACAGGCCTCTGCTCCGCTTTGATTGATATAGCTCGCTGCTTCAAGGTAGTCGTCCTGAAGGTTCTGCCGGATAATGAATTTAACCTCAGGAGGATAGGGGTATTGATCGAGGTCCTCGGATTCGTTCAACGCAACAACAAACCTTTCATGATCTGAATTCTGTCCGCCGAAATTAGAGTTTATTGCGCAAATTAAATTGTTATTGAATGTTGCAATTCCGCATTCTCTTGGGGGGTACGTTGAAATACACGCTATTCTCATCCTCTATACGTTTTTAATTAAAATCAATGAATGGGTTAATTACTCTCTGTTATCTAAACTGTTTCTTTTACAGATTTGTTTGCTGTCTGTATTGTGAGGAGTTTTAATAATTGAAATCCTAAAGCCGTTTTTGTTGTTACTAGTAGAGATTTGAAGATTTAAAATATGAATGATAAACAAGAAGTCATACACGGCCATGTAATAGCGGAGATACTTCCGGAGTGCGGGGAGTTCCCGAACAACCCAAATCTGCCGGTACTGGTTTATAAAGGATCTCTCTTTCTGCATCCCGAAGATGAACCGGGAAAGATACTTGAGATATTTGACAAGAATGGATGGCGTAACGGATGGGAAGGCGGTATCCAGGACGTTCATCATTATCACCGCAATACCCATGAAGTATTAGGTGTTTTCTGTGGAACTGTAGATTTGCAGCTAGGGGGCCCGGAAGGAATATGTGTAGAGCTTGGCAGGGGGGATGTTGTGGTGATTCCTGCGGGAGTGGCACATAAGAACATCCAGTCAAGTCCTGATTTCCTTTGTGCCGGGGCTTATCCTGACGGAAGAGATTACGAGATGAATTATGGAGAGGATGCTGACCAGGATGTCATCGTGGCAGAAATAAGCCGTGTTCCCGTTCCTGTAAATGATCCTCTTTTTGGAAATACCGGTCCTTTGCCGGAGCACTGGAGGTAAATATCCGGTTTATATATCTTACTGATAGTCAGTACGGAGATTTCTTTTCCGGATTTCCTTACTGAGAGTGAAAAAAAGCATTGCCCCTGGTTGTCCGGAGAGGCCCGGTCATCTCTTTGGTGGTAATTTTGTTTATTTATAGTAGAATGTAATTATATAATTGAAAGTTAATTTATTTATAGTGAAATAATTGTCCGTTAGTTGCTTTTGTGGATTTTTAATTAGCGAAGTTTTCGACTTTTTCAGATATTTGGTCAAAAAAAAGACAAAAAAAATACCAAAAAAAAGCAGGTAATCAGATAAATGAACTTTACTTTTACAAAAAATTAACTTCACCTTAATGCGTAAAAAATTACAAGATAGAGTCCTTTCTTTTACAGAGGCATTAGAGATTAAAAGAAAGGGAATGTATCCATATTTCAGACCCATAGAATCGGGGCAGGATACGAAGGTGTTTATAAATGGCAGGGAAGTTTTGATGTTCGGTTCTAATTCATATCTCGGACTTACCAGCCATCCGAAGATTAAGGAAGCTTCCAAGAAAGCCATAGATAAATATGGGACGGGTTGTGCAGGGTCGAGATTTCTGAACGGTACATTAGATATTCACCTGGAGCTGGAAAGACGGCTTGCTCAGTATGTTGGCAAGGAGTCTGCTGTGATTTTCAGTACAGGATTTCAGGTGAATCTGGGAGTTTTGTCTTGTATCACCAACCGGAATGATTATTTGATTCTGGATGAATACAATCATGCTTCTATTATTGATGGAAGCAGGTTGTCGTTTTCGCGCACTATTAAGTATGCGCATAATGACATGGAGGATCTCAGGGCGAAACTTAGCCTCCTGCCGGAAGATGCGGCGAAAGTTATAGCCGTTGACGGGATCTTCAGTATGGAAGGAGATATTGTTAAGCTGCCGGAGATTGTTGAACTGGCTAATGAATTCGGAGCTAATATTTTTGTTGATGATGCCCACAGTTTAGGTGTAATTGGTTTGAACGGGGCGGGTACTGCATCTCATTTTAATCTTACCGATGAGGTGGATTTAATCATGGGTACCTTCAGCAAGTCTCTTGCGTCTCTTGGGGGCTTTATTGCAGCCGACGAGATTACGATCGATTATATCAAGCATCGTGCCCGGTCTTTACTGTTTAGTGCCAGTATGACTCCTGCATCCGTTGCGAGTGTTCTTGCAGCGCTTGATATCATTGAAGAAGAGCCGGAGATCATTGATAAGCTTTGGGATAATACGAATCATGCTAAAAAGCTTATGTTAGATGCAGGGTTCGATCTTGGTGCTACGGAAAGTCCAATTCTCCCTATTTATATCAGGGATAACGACAAAACATTCCAGGTAACGAACCTTTTGCAGGAGAACGGAGTATTTGTAAATCCTGTTGTTTCTCCTGGGGTTCCTTCTGATTCTTCCTTAATCCGGTTCTCTCTGATGTCGACTCATACCTTTGAACAGATAGAAGAGGCCGTGGAGAAGCTTGTTGAAGCTTTCAGAAAAGTAGAGGTTTTTGCCTTCAAATAGGAGACATGAAAGAGGTAAGGCCAATTGATTTCAGGAAGGAACTCAAACTCTTTATTGATTTTCCCCATGAGTTATATAAAGATGATCCGAATTATGTTCCGGAGCTGTATATAGCTCAAAGGGATTTGCTTACTCCTGGTAAGCACCCTTTTCACGATCATTCGAAGGTGCAATTGTTTCTGGCCTTTGAAAATGGAAAGGTGACAGGGCGTATAGCGGCGATCCTGAACAACAATCACAATGCTTTCAATAATTCGAGTGACGGCTTTTATGGCTTTTTCGATTGTATAAACGATCAGGAAACTGCCAACCTGCTTATTGGGTCTACCGAAAAGTGGCTTAAAGAACATGGGGCGACTACGATAATCGGTCCCATGAATTTCTCTACAAATGAGACCCTTGGTTTGCTGATCGAAGGGTTTGACACTCCTCCGGTAGTTATGATGCCTTACAACGCCCCTTATTACCTGGAATTGCTTGAGAAAGCGGGCTTAAAAAAGAAAACAGATCTTTTGGCTTATGATGTTCCATATGATACTCATAATGACCGGTCTGTAAAGCTGCTGGATACTCTGGAAGCGCGGCTAAAGAGGAGCAATATAGTGATTCGTACGATCAATATGAAGAACTTCTGGGAGGATGCGGCGAAGGCGAGGGACGTATATAACCAGGCCTGGAGTGAGAACACAGGATTTGTACCGATGACGGAGAAAGAATTCCATCATATGGCAAAAGATCTTAAGATGATATTGAATCCTGATTTTTGTCTGATCGCTGAGCAGGAAGGTAAATTTATCGGTTTTGCTCTCGGGATACCCGATCTTAACCAGATACTCATTAAAATCAAGAGGGGACGGTTGTTGCCATTTGGATTGTTCAAGCTTCTTACCGGAATGAAGAAAATAGACAGGCTGCGTGTATTGATCCTTGGCGTAGTAGAGGGACATCGTAAATCCGGGATAGAGGCTTGTCTTTATGGGAGGATTATCAAGAACGCCAGACGCCATAACATTAAAGGGGCCGAATGTTCGTGGATGCTTGAGGATAATTACCTGATGAATAATGCTATAGAACAAATAAACGGTGTCGTTTATAAGAAGTACCGGATACTGGAAAAATCGATCTGACGGGCATGGGACTGGTCAGGTGATTGAGGTGGAATGGGGGATTTGCGAGCTATTTGTAATCCGGGCTAACACATCAAGATATACAACAATAATTGAACACTAAAAAAAAACAAAAATGAAAGAATATGTAGAACCCGCAGAAGGAAAGTTGGGTATTTTAATCCCCGGCTTAGGTGCTGTTGCCACTACTTTAATTGCAGGGGTAGAAGCTGTAAAAAAAGGGTTGGCTAAGCCAATAGGTTCTCTTACACAAATGGGAAGTATCCGTCTTGGCAAAAGAACAGAGAGCAGATATCCGAAAATCAAGGATTTTGTGCCTCTTGCTGAGCTTAACGACATTGTTTTCGGTGGATGGGATGTCTATGAAGACAATGTTTTTGATGCTGCGATGAAAGCAAAGGTTCTTGATGCTGAGCTTTTAAGGGCTATTCAACCTGAACTGGAAGCGCTTGTTCCAATGAAAGCTGCTTTTGACAAGCGTTATGTGAAGAACCTTGACGGAACCAACGTTAAATCGTTTACAACTAAAAAAGATCTGGCTGATCAGGTTCGCGAAGATATCCGGAACTTCAAAGAAAAGAACGGTTGTACCAGAATGGTGATGGTATGGTGTGGTTCGACTGAAATATATCAGAAAGAAGGTTCTGTTCATCATTCTATTGCGGCGTTTGAAGCGGGTTTGGAAAGCAATGATGAGCATATTTCTCCGAGTATGATCTATGCTTATGCAGCGTTGAAAGAAGGTGTGCCTTATGTTAACGGAGCTCCAAACCTGACAGTTGATACTCCTGCACTGGTTGAACTTGCAAAAGAAACAGGTAATCCAATTGCCGGAAAAGACTTTAAGACAGGTCAGACCCTGATGAAAACGATCATCGCTCCTGGTTTAAGTGCAAGAGCCCTTGGTGTTCGCGGATGGTTCTCTACGAATATATTAGGTAACAGAGACGGCTTAGTACTGGACGATCCTGATAACTTCAAGACGAAGGAAGTGTCGAAATTAAGTGTTCTTGATGAGATCTTCCGTCCTGAGGCAAATCCTGATCTGTACAGCGAGCTTTATCATAAAGTGAGGATTAACTATTATCCTCCTCACGGTGATAACAAGGAAAGCTGGGATAACATCGACATTTTTGGATGGTTGGGCTATCCAATGCAGATAAAGATTAACTTCCTTTGCCGGGATTCAATTCTTGCGGCTCCGGTGGCGCTTGATCTTGCTTTGTTCACTGACCTTGCGAAGAGAGCCGGAATGAGCGGTATTCAGGAGTGGTTGTCATTCTACCTGAAGTCTCCTCAAACTGCCGAAGGTTTACATCCGGAGCATGACATCTTTAAGCAGCTGATGAAGTTGCAGAACACTCTTCGTCATATGATGGGAGAAGATTTAATTACTCATTTGGGGCTGGATTATTACCAGGACCTGGTTGAGTCGATGCATTAAAATGTATAAATTAATTTCCACCGGACTGGGTATCGGGTATATTCCAAAGGGAGGAGGGACGGTTGCTTCCGTTGCTTGTTGTCTTTGTATATATTTCTTCCGGCCCGGTGGAGATTATTATGATATTTCTATATCTGCTGTTATTACTGTTATACTGATAACAGTTGGGATTCTGGCTTCCTATAAGGTAGAATCTGAGTGGGGAAAAGATAATTACCGCGTGGTAATTGATGAAATTGCGGGGATGTGGATCAGTCTGCTGTTTATACCGGCAAAATTAAGTTTTATCGTCGCCGGATTAATTTTGTTCAGAATTTTTGATATCGGAAAACCTTTCTTCATCCGAAAGATGGAGAACCTGCCTGGAGGTATTGGAGTCATGGCAGATGACGTTCTGGCAGGTATATATTCAAATATTCTTTTACAGATTGCAGTTGCATACAATTTGCTGTAAAAAAACATGCTAAAATTCCTAAAAGCACAAGTGGCATCGTTTTCTGGTACGGTTGTTGACTTTTTAACTACATTAGTCAGTGTTGAGATTTTTAATGTATGGTATGTAGCAGGAAATATAACGGGGAACATTTGCGGGGGAATAACAAATTTTTACCTGGGCCGGAATTGGGTATTTAATTCCCGGGACAGGAAAGTATATATACAAGGAATCAAATATGTCATTGTCTGGGCAGGAAGTATAGCCCTTAATACTTCGGGGGTTTTTGTTCTGACTCATTTTTATGGCATAAATTATATAATAAGCAAGGTAGTGGTATCCTTGCTGGTGGGATTTACTTATAACTACCTTTTACAGAATTATTTTGTGTTTAAGCAGTCGTGAAAGAATATAACAAATATCAATATATCAGAAATGTGCTGGTCCTGGCGCTGACTTTTTTATCATTTTTGTCAGTTGCCCAAACCATTGTCAGGGGCGTTGTAACGGATGCAAAGACCAGGGAAACACTGCCCTACGTAAGTATTACTATACCAGGTACCTCTTTAGGCACGCGCACGGATGCTGATGGAAGGTATTCAATGAAAATAAGCGGAGATTACAGCAAGATCTCCTTTACTTATGTGGGCTATAATCAGTTGGTCAGATCTGTTGTGCCGGGAAAGGAGCAAACTTTAAATGTTCAGCTGCAGGCATCTGCCAAAATGCTGAATGAAGTTGTGGTGAAGTCAGGGAGACGGAAGAAATATCGTAATAAAGGAAATCCGGCGGTTGAACTGATCGAAAAAGTAATTGAGAATAAGCCGAAGAACCGGCTTGAAGGCTATTCTTTTACTGAATATGAAAAATACGAGAAGCTATCCTTTGCTTTAAGCAATATCTCACAGGACTTCCGTGACAAAAGGGTGTTTAAAAATTATCAATTTCTCTTTAAGCAACAGGACTCTACAGCAGTTGGGGGAGAGACTATTATGCCTTTATACATGGAGGAAACTCTTTCGAAAAACTACTTCAGGAAGAATCCCAGCAAAAATAAGTCAATTATTCTGGGGAAAAAGAAAGTTGATTTTGACCCGAAGTATATAGATCAGCAGGGTGTAAGTGCGTATATGAACCGCATGTATCAGGACATTGATATCTATGATAACAATATTGCTGTGGTAAGTAACCAGTTTTTAAGCCCGATAGCAAACAGCGCGCCTCTCTTTTATCTGTATTTTATAACGGATACTATATCAAGAGGGGATACGAAGCTGGTGGAACTAAGTTTTGCGCCCCGGAATAAGGGTGATATGTTGTTTCAGGGCAAATTGTATGTTACGCTCGACGGCAACTATGCGGTTGAGGGCGCGTATTTGACGGTCCATAAAAACATTAACCTGAATTTTGTGCGGCAGTTTGAAAGCCGGCTGGAGTTCTCTAAGAATATGGCTGACGGGCATTACCTGCTAAGCAAAAGTACGTTGTCTATTGACTTCGGGATCAGTAAGAATAAAGGTACCGGGGTAGTTGGAGAAAGAACGGTTTCTTTCAGGGATTATAAAATAAATCAGCCGGCTCCTGACAGTGTCTATGAAGGCCCTCCTGTCGTTATTGCAAAGACAACAGACGATACGAAGGCAGTGGTCCTGGAGCAAAACAGGCACGAGGTGCTTACGCAGGCGGAAGCCAGCATTTACAAAGATATCGACAGTCTTCAGAACATGAAGTCTTTCAAGAGGACCGCTGAACTGGTTACATTTTTATTTGCCGGATATAAAGGCTTTGGCCCGTTCGAAATCGGGCCGGCGAATACCTTCTACAGCTTTAATCCGGTTGAGGGGCTTAGGTTGAGGTTGGGTGGACGGACGACCCCGGAGCTCAGTAAGAGATACTACTTTGAAACTTACGCGGCTTACGGTACCAGGGATGAGAAATGGAAGTATTTCGGCAGTGCCACTTATTCTATCAATAACAAGTCAATCTATGCTTTTCCGCAGCATTATCTCCGTACAAGCTATCAAAGAGACACCAAGATACCAGGGCAGGAGCTGCAGTTTGTTCAGGAAGATAATTTTCTTCTTTCGTTTAAGAGGGGAGAGAATGATAAATGGCTGTATAATGATCTGTGGAGAATCGATTATGTACATGAATATGAAAATCACTTCTCGTATAGTATAGGGTTTAAGAACTGGCGTCAAACGCCTGCCGGCGGACTCAGATATAACAGGTTGGTAAACAATGATCTTGTTCCGATTGATCGTATCACCACTTCTGAGGTGAGCATGGAATTGCGTTATGCGCCCAACGAAAAGTTTTACCAGGGCAAAATATACAGAGTACCGGTCTTTGGTCCGGATCCCATCTTTACTTTGCGTTATACGCAGGGAATAAAAGGGATTCTTGGCAGTTCTTATAATTATCAGAATGTTACGGGGAATGTACAGAAGAGGTTTTATCTCTCCCAATTGGGCTATACTGATGTGACCGTAGAGGGTGGGTACATTTTCGGGAAGGCCCCTTTTGCTCTTTTAGGGATCCATCGGGCGAACCAGACTTATGCTTACCAACTTAATTCATATAATCTTATGAATTTCCTGGAGTTTGTAAGTGATCACTATGCCAGTTTAAATATAGATCATAGTTTTAACGGGTTCTTCCTCAATAAAATGCCTCTGATAAGGAGGCTTAAGCTAAGAGAAGTTGTCAGTTTTAAAGGCCTGTACGGCGGGTTAAGGCAGGAGAATGATCCTTTGAGTCATCCCTCTTCACTACAGTTTCCTGTTAATGATGAGGGAATCCGGACGACCTATACCCTGGAAAAGCAGCCATACATAGAAGGTAGTGTCGGGCTGGCAAACATTTTCAAGTTATTGCGGGTAGATTTAGTAAAGCGTTTTACCTACCTTGATCATCCGGATGTTGCAGAATGGGGAGTACGGGCACGCGTAAAATTCG
>JBQGEO010000211.1:0-2612 GCA_052039655.1 Pararcticibacter sp. | reverse complement strand
CTTGCAAATAATTGCAGGATAGAGCCTAATCTGGGTATTCTCGATCTCACAAAAGAAAATGCGTTCACTGTAACTCAACCGGATGGCGAAAAAAGAACCATCTATATTTCAGGTCAGCGTACGAAATCTGATAAGAGCAGTATTACATTTTTCTCGATTGAATCTGCCGGCCTTACCGGATTGATCGACCAGACCAGGAAGACCATTTCCCTGATTACAATCGACGATCTGTCATCGGTGGATGTAGACGTGTCTCTTTCTCCTCATGCTACTATTTCACCTTCCCTAAAAGGGATAAATCTGAACGATCCCGTGCAGCTGACCGTTACAGCCCATAACGGTACAACTACTACAGTCTATACCGTAGAAAAAACGGCGCCTACTAAAATCAGTTATGGGTTCAGAAAGGGATCTCAAACGAATTTATTCAATATCGACCTGGCTGCTCTTAGCCTTGGTGGCACCAAACCCACTCTGGCTGCAATCGGGAATTATCTGGTGGTCTCTTCAGGTGATGGTTCTGCTCCTAAATATTTCAACCGGAGTACCGGAAAATCTTTGGGAAATATTGTCCCCGGCGCAGCCAAAGGCGATGGCAGTGTTGCCAGCGATGCCGCCGGTAATATGCTGATCACCGATATGGCCGGCGCAGGCCAAACGCTTCGGATCTATAAAACGAATTCCGTTTCATCGGCTCCGCAGTCATTCATTTCCTGGAGTAACAGTTCCGGCTTCCCCCTTGGATCTAAAGTTGCGATACAAGGAAACTTAAATGGAAATGCCCTGATTATTGCAACCTGCGAATCCACATCTTCTTCTGCGGCAAATAAGTTCGTCAGATGGGTAGTAACAGGAGGCGTTCCGGGCTCTGCCGAGGTAATAGAAGCCAAAGATACCGATGCCTGGCTTGCGGATCAGAACGGAACCAAGGTGGTTGCCAGATCGGCTGATCCGGCCGATGGTGTATTCCTGGCCTTCTATAATGGAGCGTCAGGGTATTCCAATACCTTGAAGTTCCTTGACGGACGGACCAATGCAGTAAGCAAAAGCTTAAGTGAGCAGGCTTCAGGAAACGGTTGGGGCTTAAATAATAATGCGCTCGATGCGAAGGAATTCAACAATGCAAAATATCTTGCTTTGTATACCCCAAGCTATTTCCCTAACTGGGGGCTATATCCGGGACTTTACCTGTATGACGTAACAAGCACATCAAATTTCTCCGGGAATATTGATAATTCGCAGGCCCTTCAATTCAGCGTTCAGATCAACGGATTTGGTGTCGGTAATTCAGGGGGGCGCGGAGATGTACTGATTGCTCCAACTTCCGACGGATACAAAATGCAGGTATATGTCATTGACTACAGTGTTATGACACTGTCCTGTTATGAATTTGATTGCGTGGATGTGAAATAACTTTTCAGGAAGGGTGCTTCGCTGCCGGAGCATCCTCCTTTTAACAGTACTATAAAGCACTATTATCAATTGTTAAAGTATTCTAACATATGGATCGTAAGACCTTTTTAAAAATTGCCGCACTCACAGGCCTTTGGGGAGTTTATTCCTGCAAGAAGGAGAGTAAAACAATAGACTGGATCTGGGATAAAAAATCAGACGATAACGCGGAGAAACCAAGATACATCTGGGTGGATGCCGCAGCTAATTTTACCGATTACGCAAATAGTAAAGAAAATATTGAACGCGACCTTAAAAAGCTGAAAGACTGCGGAATTACGGATGTAGTAGTGGACGTTCGGCCAACAATGGGAGATGTTCTGTTTTCTACAACAACGGTAGCGCAGGTTCAGAAGCTCGATGTGTGGTCCGACTCAGGATATGGCTTCTATGAAAGAACAGCCACCTGGGATTATCTCCAGGCTTTCATTGACTACGGTCATGCACTTGGATTAAAAATACATGCTGCAATTAACGTCTTCACGGGCGGGAACGCCTATTCTTACGGCTTGGGAAGCCAGGGCATGTTATTCAGGGATGACGCAAAGAAAAACTGGGCGACTACATTGAATATACCTTCCGGGTTAATCAATGCAATGGACCTTACCGCAGAACAGGATCCTTCCAATTCCTATGGTACCAAATTTCTGAATCCTTCCAATGATGATGTCCGTCTCTTTTTGCTGAACCTGATAGGAGATCTTGCAAAATATAATGTAGATGGCATTTATCTCGACCGTTGCCGGTATAATGACTTTCAAACTGACTTCTCCGATGTTTCTAAAAGGAAATTTGAACAATATATCGGAGAAACAGTAAGCAATTTCCCTAATGATGTGATCGTGCCGGGTACACCTTACTATCCATTGCCATCATCTATGCCAAAGTATTTTAAAAAATGGCTGGAATTCCGGGCGAAAACTATTCATGATTTTGTCGTCGATGCCGGTCAGAAAGTGAAGTCTGTAAATTCAAAGATCCAGTTTGGAGTGTATGTTGGCGGATGGTATTCTACCTATTACGATGTGGGGGTGAACTGGGCAAGTCCTAAATACAAT
The DNA here is from genome assembly GCA_052039655.1 of Pararcticibacter sp. Classification (GTDB taxonomy): domain Bacteria; phylum Bacteroidota; class Bacteroidia; order Sphingobacteriales; family Sphingobacteriaceae; genus Arcticibacter. The sequence continues at coordinate 102 of JBQGEO010000211.1, read as the reverse complement.
ACTGCGCACTATTATCCTGCCTGGGCAGGTTCTGAATACCGCAATTTTGGTTATGCGGATCATCTTGACTCTATGCTCATTGGCGCATACGGAGCAGCAGAC
>JBQGEO010000210.1:0-6667 GCA_052039655.1 Pararcticibacter sp. | reverse complement strand
AAATAATACATACGAAGACCTCCCTCTTTACAACAAAAACAAAGCGCCCGTCTACGTAAGAGATTTTATTCATGATAAAGACGGCAGGTACTGGATCGCAACAGAAGTCGGGCTTTTTATCTACGATCTGAAAACCAGGACTTTTGAAAACCTTGTAAAAGATCACAACAATCCCTACTCCCTTTCGGACAACGCGGTGTATACTTTATGCAAGGAGCGCGAAGGAGGAATATGGGCGGGAACTTTTTTCGGAGGACTAAATTACTTTCCCAGGCAGTACAACCTTTTTGAGAAATACTTCCCGGATAATGGCGCAAATTCTATCAGCGGTTCGGCTGTGAGGGAAATCTGTTCTGATGGAAAAGGCAATATCTGGATAGGTACAGAAGACGCGGGATTAAACAAATTCGATCCGGTCAGCGCTACGTTCAGACACTTTTTATCTGCAGGTGATAAAACCAACTTATCTTATAACAACATCCATGGCCTGCTAGTAGATTCACAGAAATTATACATTGGCACCTATGAACATGGCCTGGATGTAATGGACCTGAATACACACAGGATAATAAAACACTTTGAAGCGGGTGATACCCCGGGCTCCTTAAAAAACAATTTTATAACAACCTTCGGAAAAAGCAGACGGGGAGTAATGTATGTAGGAACATCAAGCGGACTTCAAACATTCAATCCTCAAACCAACCAGTTCGGCCAGATTAGCCTGAGCGATGGGTTCCAGCCTTTTATAAACAGCATTACGGAGGATAGTTCAGGAAACATCTGGCTTAGTACATTAAGAGAGGGTGTCTTCATAATTGAAGGAAAAACTGGTAAAGTACGCCTGATACAACATGATCCCAGACGGAGCAATAGTCTGAGCAGCAACAGGGTGAACTGTATCTTCGAAGCTTCAGATAAAACAATCTGGATGGGCACAGAGGGTGAAGGTTTATGTATGCTCGACAAGAACGGCCGCACCTTCACGCGGTATAGCACAAAGGACGGTTTTCCAAGTGACTTTCTGTTTGAGATCCTGGAAGATTCCCGTAAAAATCTCTGGATCAGCACTTCCGGCGGCCTCGTATGCTTCAATCCTGGCACCAAAGCTATAAATGTGTTCACCAAGTCGAGCGGACTCCTCAATAACCAGTTCAACTATAGTTCTGCTTTTAAAGACCCGGCTACTGGCTATCTCTATTTCGGAAGCGTCAGAGGCCTCATCCGCTTTAATCCCGATAAGTTTACCCGGAACACGTTTATTCCCCCCGTATACATAACGGGATTTGAAGTAGATAATAAAGAACTCACGATCGATACTAAACACTCTTTACTGAAAAAATCGATGCTCTTTACCGACACGATCATTCTTCCCTACAACCAGTCTACTTTCAGTATCAAATTTGCAGCCCTCACCTACACTGCGCCTGAGATGACACAATATGCCTATAAACTGGAAGGATTGGATACCAAGTGGACGCATCTTAAAACAAACCGGCAGGCGTATTTTACAGATCTGTCACCAGGTGACTATCTGTTCAGGGTAACCGCTTCAAACAGTAGTGGCGTATGGAACAAAACAGACAGAAAACTTGCCATTATTATCCTCCCGCCATGGTGGGATACGGGAATTGCAAGAGCCGGTTATACTCTCGCTGCCTTACTTTTAACCTGGCTCATCGTCAAGCAATATCATAATAAGATCCGGGCAAGAAATAAAAGAAAGCTGGAAATGCTCACGTATCAGAAGGAAAAAGAAGTTTACCAGGCGAAAATAGATTTCTTTACAAATGTCGCACACGAAATACGCACCCCTCTGACATTGATAAAGGGACCTTTGGAGAAGGTCATGAAACGGGTGGAAGAAGTTCCTGCCATCGAAAGGAACCTGCGGATCATGGAGCGCAATACCGCCCGGCTTCTTGAACTCGCCACCCAGCTGCTCGACTTCAGACAAGTTGAGACCAATGGTTTTAGTCTTAATTTCCAGCCAACGGACATTAACCTGCTTCTTAAAGAACTTCACCAGGTATTCCAACCCACTGCCGAGCAGCAGAATATCCACTTTGATCTGGATCTTCCCCGCACTTCCGCAGTTCTTAGTATAGATACAGAAGCGTTTAACAAAATCTTAAGCAACCTGATTTCGAACGCTATTAAATACTGTGATCAAAAGGTGATTGTGTCGTTCTGCACCCAGCAGTCACCTGAAGGGATTATAATTAAAGTGAAGAGCGACGGCGCCATTATTCCGCAGGAATTAAAAGACAAAGTATTTGAAACCTTCTACAGGATAAAGGGCAACAAAAAGCAGTCGGGTACCGGCCTGGGGCTTACGCTCTCGCGCTCTCTCGCCGAGTTAATGAACGGAACATTGATATTGGATCTACCGGAAAATAACATGAATGTATTTACCTTATATTTGCCGGTGCAGTTATAAGGCCGATATTAATGTAGACACTCATGACGGAACTTAAAAGTACTTCTGAAAAACCCACTGTGCTGCTGGTAGACGACAATGAAGAGATCCTCGACTTCCTTGCAGACGACCTCGAAGAAAAATATACTGTCGTCACCGCGTTTGACGGGAAAGAAGCCCTTGATATTTTACTGAAGGAATCGGTCCAGCTGGTTGTCAGTGACGTGATGATGCCCGAAATGGATGGATTTGAGCTGTGCAGCACCATAAAATCGAATTTTGAATATTGTCATGTGCCTGTGATCCTGCTGACGGCCAAAAACACGCTGCAATCCAAGATAGAAGGGCTTGAACTGGGAGCGGATGCCTATATCGAAAAGCCTTTTTCTCCTGAATATCTTCAGGCTCAGATTGCTAATCTGCTCTCTAACCGAAATAAGATCAGGAATTATTTTGCAAGCTCTCCTAATGTTCATATCCGGACGATGGCTTATTCAAAAGCAGATGAAAACTTCCTGGAAAAACTGAATGAGATCATTTACAAGAACTTGTCCAATATCAACCTTGATGTTGAGCATTTAGCTGCTTTTATGAATATGAGCAGGCCTACTTTATACAGGAAGATTAAAGCCATTTCTAATCTCACGCCTAACGAACTCGTGAATGTGACCCGCTTAAAGAAAGCGGCAGAGCTTCTGCTTGAAGGAAGCTATAAGATCTATGAAATAGCTGATATGGTGGGTTATAGCTCACAAACACATTTTGGCAGGAACTTTAGCAAGCAATTTGGGATGTCCCCCAGCGAATATCAGCAGAAAAAAGGTGAAGCCTGAGTGCTGCCGCAGAGGCAGATGATATACTGAATCAATTTTATACCTTTGCGGAAATGCAGATACAATCCGCCGAGTTTAAGTGCAGTAACACCAGGACTGAGAAGTTACCTCCTCCTGTTTTACCGGAGTATGCCTTCATTGGCAGGTCTAATGTTGGAAAGTCGTCTCTCATTAATGCCCTTACGGCAAAAAAGGGACTGGCAAAAACATCGCAAACCCCCGGCAAGACTCAGCTTATTAACCATTTTCTGATTAACGAAAACTGGTACATTGTTGATCTTCCTGGTTATGGATATGCCAGGGTATCGCAAAAAACACGTGAAGAATGGGAACGCTTCATCCGCTACTATCTCAGGAACCGGGAAAACCTTCAGTGCGTCTTTGTCCTGATCGACAGCAGGATCGAACCTCAAAAGACTGACCTGGATTTTTGTTTCTGGCTGGGAGAGAACGGCATCCCGTTTGTCCTTGCCTTCACTAAGGCCGACAAACAATCAAAAATCAAAACAACCCAGGCAGTCGACGCTTTCAAAAAAGCACTTTTGAAGTACTTCGAAGAGATCCCTCCTCTGTTTATCACCTCTTCCGAAACCAGAGAGGGCCGCGAAGAAATTCTTGATTTTATTGATGGCGTGAATAAAAATTTCAATCCTCCAACCCCGGTTTAGCAGGCTTTTAAATTATACATTCACCCACACGTTTAACTTATTTAGCTTTCGGATGAAGAAATATTTATCGCTGGTTCTTTTTGCACATACTATTTTTGCGATGCCCTTCGCCTTTATAGGCTTTTTCCTTGCCCTCAGTACAACAGAAAATTCATTCGACTGGATGAAGCTGGTGTTTATGATCCTTTGTATGGTTTTCGCCCGGAATTCTGCGATGGCTTTCAACCGGTATCTCGACCGGAATTTCGATTCTAAGAACCCAAGAACTGCATTGAGAGATATTCCCGCCGGAAGAATACCAGCGAAGAATGCATTGCTTTTTACTCTGATCAATTGCACCCTCTTCATTTTCACCACCTGGTTTATTAATCCCGTTTGTTTTTATCTGTCACCGGTCGCACTGGCAGTAGTGCTTGGATATAGTTTCACCAAGAGGTTCACTCCTCTTTGTCACCTTATCCTGGGAGTAGGACTTGGACTAGCGCCGCTTGGCGCTTACCTCGTTGTCACCGGTAAATTCGATTTGCTGCCCATCTTCTTCTCTCTCGCCGTCGTTTGCTGGGTTAGCGGCTTTGATATTATTTATGCACTGCAGGATGACGAATTTGACAGACAGCAAAAACTATATTCTATACCGGCGTGGCTTGGAAGGAAAAAGGCTCTTACCGTTTCGTCAGTACTGCATGTCTTTAGTGTCATTTTTGTAATCCTGCCGCTGCTGTTTACCCCTCTGGGAGGATTTTATATTGCTGGTGTGATCTTTTTTACGGGTCTCCTGATCTACCAGCACAGCCTTGTCAAACCAGATGACCTGAGCAAGGTGGGCCTGGCTTTTGGAACAACCAACGGCATTGCATCCGTGATCTTTGCACTGTTCTTTCTTCTTGATGTTTTTTTCAGGTAGGACGCCATTTTATAAACGTGAACGAGTTTGACAACAACATGACCCGAATTTGGTTTAACTTAGCAAAGAATTAATCAAATCTGAAAGGATCATGATCATTAAAAAGAAACCAAGAACTTACGTTCCCGAGAACCTCGAAATAAAATGGGAAAATATTGAGCCACTGTTTAAAGAACTGCTGGCAAGAGAAATACAATCTGTCCCTGATCTTGAACGCTGGCTGCAAAACCGCAGTGAGCTGGAAGCTGTACTGGAGGAAGATTTTGCATGGCGCTACATCAGAATGACCTGTGACACAGGAAATGAGGAGCTGCTCAAAAATTTCCAGTACTTTGCAATGGAAATAGAACCTAAAATAGCCCCCTTAGCCAACGAACTCAATAAGAAATTTATAGACAGCCCGCTTACAGAACAACTTGACCAGGATAAGTATTTCGTCCTGATCAGAAGCATCAGGACAGCTCTTGATCTGTTCAGGGAAGAGAACGTTCCTCTTCTTACGCAAATACAGGTCACACAGCAAAGGTATCAGTCTATCACAGGAGCAATGTCTGTTACCATTGACGATAAAGAGTACACACTGGAACAGGCGTCGGTATTTCTGAAGAACCCCGACCGTCTCCTGCGGGAAAAGGCATGGGATGCAATATCGAAAAGAAGATTGCAGGATAAGGATCAGTTAGACGAGCTGTTCAACGAGTTATTAAAGCTTCGTCACCAGGTCGCTCTGAATGCCGGTTTCGAAAACTTCAGAGACTACATGTTCCGGGCCCTCGGCCGTTTTGATTACACCCCTCATGATTGTTATAAATTCCACGAGGCGATTGAGCGGGAAGTGGTGCCTATCCTTCAGAAACAAGCAAAAAAAAGACAGGAGGCATTAGGACTGGAGGCATTGAAGCCCTGGGATATGGACGTTGACATCTCCGGCAAACCGGCTTTAAAACCCTTCACTACCGGTGCTGAACTGATTCAGAAGTCCATCGAATGCTTTAAAGGACTGGATCCTTACCTCGGCGAAAGCCTTAGTATCATGCAGGCAAATAACCTGTTTGATGTGGAAAGCCGTAAAGGTAAAGCGCCCGGGGGATATAATTATCCGCTCGCTGAAACCGGGGCTCCTTTTATCTTTATGAATTCGGCAAATACCTTCCGGGATCTGACCAACATGGTGCATGAGGGCGGCCATGCCGTTCATACTTTCATATCTTCAGGGCTTGAACTGAACGACTTCAAACACCTTCCGTCAGAAGTGGCTGAACTGGCTTCTATGAGTATGGAACTGATCTCCATGGACCGGTGGGATATCTTTTTCGACAACCAGGAGGATCTTACCCGCGCAAAGAAAGACCAGTTAAAAGATGTATTAAAAACCTTGCCCTGGGTAGCAGTGGTCGATCAGTTTCAGCACTGGATCTACACTAATCCCGACCACACCGCTGAACAACGGCGCGAGGCCTGGGTACAAATATTCAAGCCTTTTGGGCTTAATTTTGCCGACTGGACCGGTTACGAAGAAGTCCTTGAAAATCTGTGGCAAAAACAGCTCCACATTTTCGAAGTTCCATTCTATTATATCGAGTATGCAATAGCACAGCTGGGCGCTATCGCCGTATGGAAGAATTACAGGGAGAACCCCTCAGAGGGTCTCGAAAAGTATAAAGCCGCCCTGAAACTCGGCTATACCAAAACGATCAGGGAGATCTATGAAACTGCCGGTATTAAATTCGATTTCAGCACCGAGTATGTAAAACAACTGGCGGAATTTGTCCAGTCGGAACTTGACGCACTTGACACGAACGGATAAAAGAAAATGAATGATGAGCCAGGCTATGATTGCGCAATC
>JBQGEO010000209.1:0-3272 GCA_052039655.1 Pararcticibacter sp. | reverse complement strand
TAATATCTTCGGGATGTGCATGTCCCCTTTTTGGCAGCTGGATCGCAGCTATAAACAAATAGGGATTTCGGGATTCCCGGAAGATACTGGGGTGAAAGGTCTCGCCGTCGAAATATATGGAAACAGACTTCTGGACAATGTTAAAACTATTCATATAATGTTACCTGAAGTGGTAATTAGAGCAGGAAGATCACCTAAGCCAATAGTGGATGCCGTAAGAGCTTACAGGCCCAAATAATATTGAATGAGACGGAAGATAGGAAAATTTGTTTTGATAGATCTTGCTTTTGTTTGTTTAGGTTTATTAAAGTTATACGGTTCAGGGGAAACCAGAAGTGATAGATATATTATTACTTCAATCTTGATATTGCTGGGATTTCCATTATTTTTGATGGTGGGATATTTTATAGTTAAAATATTAGACTATCTGATCTCTTTAATAAAAAAATGAATATCTGTAGCGGCTCCTGATTTTTCCGGGTTAATTGTATTTTATTAGTTTTTTTTACTTTAATAAGTGTTACTGACCTAGGCAAGCAAAACCTGAATATGATTTCATATGAGAGGATAAAATGATATTGAAAATAACATTAAGAAACCATCTAAACGCCTTAACATCATTTGTTTTTCTAAGCTTAATAGTGATTTTTTTAGGTTTTTGGGTTGATTTCGAACCAATTAGAGTACGGGCCTTTATTGTTTTCTATTCTATTAATGCCTTACCCGGGCTTTATTTGCACTTACAGTATTATAACGTTAATAAAGGACTGAAAATTAAGATTGTGACAGATCATATTATAGTCTGTAAGGCGGGAGAGGAAACTAAATATGATGTTGAAGATATAGATAAAATCTTGTTTTACATGTGTCCGTCTGTTGCGAAAGGTAGCAATTGGAGATCTTTTTGTATGGAAAATTATTATTTTGCCAGGATCCTTACAAAGGATCGCAATGAGTTTAACATTACATGCTTGTTAGCACCTGAAATGGAAAATTCGTTTAAGAAGTTGAGAGGAGTGAAGTTTGAAAGGAGAATAAGATTGTTTTGTTCTTGTTCATTGAGATCGTAGTAACCTAAGCTCAGGCCAATTCCAGAATTTGAAGCCTGGATTGCTGAAGCCCCAGGCAGGTTCGAATTTATATTTGTTAATTTCCGCCGGCTTGTGACATAACGGACAAATAAGATCATCGGTAACACCTTCGCTCCAGTCGGTTAGATCCCAGCCTTCTGCAAGTATATCTTCGTCGCAGGATGGATAGATAATTTCGTCAATCCCGTTGCCTCCTGTATTGCAATCGATATGGCAGATCCAGACAATGGTTCTGTCATTGTAAGTGACCATAAGAGCGACAAATGGACATTTTCAACTATTTTTGATCCAAAATACGGACAACACCCAGTGAGTGGTCATCGGGACTTTGGATTCACTGCAAATGTCGATGGTTCTTATACTTTTTATACAAGGGGCGTTGACAGGCTAACAAGTTGGGATGCCGCTGCTTTTCAATCCTTCGCTGAGGCTATATCTAAAGCGGATGGTGCAGCGCCGTTTTCAATTGGAGATCAATTATGGAGTTCTTTTCAAATGATGATTGAAAATTTCACAAATTCGAATGGTGGAAATGCGTCAATTAAAGAGATGCAGGTCCTCCGTCCTAATTGGAGTAATGTAAAAGCTGTAATAGAAGGACGCGCCTCTTTAAGCACATTAAGTAAAGATTGCCCGGATTGATAACTTATAAATAAGGAAATGAAAATTACATATATCGTTTCATGGTGTATCTGTTTTTTACAACTATGCTTCTTTATGTTCATGCCTATGGCAGGACCTTTATCAATGGTAATATTACTTCAAAAGGGATATTATGGTGAAAAGGCAATAAGAAGGATGATTGAAAACGACGAAGTAATCGATGTTTTTTTATCTGCAAGTAAATTCGTCGCAGTGGCGTACCTTCTTGCCATCATAATTGGCACCATTTCACCATTATTTTATAAGCTTGATATAAGAAGAAAATATCTAACCGGCATTGTCTGTTGTCTGATATCTCTATTTGTTATTCTTATACCGAGATTGCTGGGGGTATTTTTCTGATGGTGGATACCATATTTAATGTACCTATTTCGCCATAAAAAGAGCCACGCAATTGTGGCTCTGATATTTCTTACATAAGGCTGCACACTGGATCCTGATAGGCTCCTGACTGGACTCTGATCTGTAACGCTACAGCGTCGCTCACCCGACGCCGAGGCGTCGCCAAAATTCCGAATCGAACGCGTCGAAAGAGCGTCTCGAAAGCGTTTGAACTCCGAAGCCAATCGGGAGCCAACCCGAGCGAAACTACCGGCGCGGAGGATCGCTTAGGATTCATACCTAAATCGACTAAAGATTTGTCCCCAAACTGAAGCAATTAAAATTAGAGAAACCGGGCAATTATACTAACAACATTGCACCTGTACTACGCTTAACAAAGCTCTTAAAACTCACCTTTTTCTCCAATATAGGATCCCCCCTCCAGTAATTCTTGCATTCTTCTTAATGAATTCATCTTCGTTGAATGTATTATCCAGTATGAGGAGTCAATTAATTCTATAGTGTAATCGCACGAACCGTACATTTGATCGTCAGATTCGTACCTTTTTATATTGAAGGACTGCTCGTCGCCAATTAGCAGTAAATCAATAATCTGATAAAATCTTTCACCGAGGTCTTTCAGCTCTTCCCAGGTTATGACTTTGCCTTCCTGACTATGATTTATTTCCTTTTCAAAGTCGACCATAGACATATCTCCGGGCAGTTCTCCGGATGCTTCCAACCAAAACAGTCCCCAGTTTAAGCCTTCTTGATCGTCAATGCAATTTAATATATCAATAATTGAAACGGAGAGTATTGAACTGTTGTCTCCGTCGATCTTAATAGATTTTACTTCTTTCATATGTTAATCCAGGGGGGCTTCCTTGTTAATCCACTTAACCGATGGTGACTGAGAACTTACGACATTAATAAACTCCGAATGTGTTTGTCTATAGCAGTCGTACTAATCCCGATATTTTCGGCCATATCCTTTTTGGATGTTTTAGGATTAGCCTTGATCAACTCTATTATTTTCTTTTGAGTTTCCACCAACCCATCTACCAACCCATCTACCAACCCACCTTCGTTGAGGATTCTCCGGGAAGCCGGGAAGGACATCCGGATGAAGTTATCCATAAACCGAAAGCATTCTTTTCCATAACTTTCCAAAATCCGTGAGTTATGAGTTGTTCATAG
>JBQGEO010000208.1:0-6137 GCA_052039655.1 Pararcticibacter sp. | reverse complement strand
AGTTTACCCGGGACTTCGACTGGGCTAAGCCTAATCTCGAATTGTATTCGATGGAGGCTACCGCAGAGTCGCTGCTTTTGGAACTTAAACAATAGTATCACTGAACGAAAATGGAAATTGTTTTTATTTCAAACCCGGATTTCTTCGGGAGCCAGCGAAGACCACAGTTTTCGAGTATGCCGAGGTTTACGAAGATGCTTGCAGAGGGGATGCTGCAGCGCGGTCATAGTGTAAGTGTTTGGAAGCCGCAGGAAAGATTTTTTAAGATGGCGAAAAATGCAGGTCTGAAAAAGTGGCTGGGTTATATTGATCAGTATGTTATTTTTCCAAGGGCATTGAAACAGAAAGTCAAAGAATGTTCTCCCGATACGTTATTTGTTTTTACTGATCAGGCGCAGGGGCCATGGATTCCTGTTTTAAAGGATAGAAATCATGTAATACACTGCCATGACTTCCTGGCGCAAATGGCTGCCCAGGGAAGGATCCGGGAATGTAAGACAGGATGGACAGGAAAACAGTATCAACGTTTCATCAGAGAAGGCCTTTCAGCCGGCAAGCATTTCATTTCTGGTTCAAAACGTACACATTCTGATTTGCTTGAACTGTTATCTAAAACCCCTTCTTCTGCTCAGGTGGTGTATAATGGTCTTAATAATTTATACTCAATGTCAGACCGTGCGTCTTCACAACTGAAGTTGGGTCGTAAACTACAGGTTGACTTAAACCGGGGATATCTTTTGCACGTAGGAAACAATCAATGGTATAAGAACCGAACCGGCGTTGTAAATATATATAATGAATGGAGAGCAAATGATCCTAAGAGCATTCCGTTGTTACTGGCAGGAGCGCCAGCCTCTAAAGAACTTGCAGAAGTTATAAAGAAGTCGCCATTTCGCTCAGATATTCTTGTTGTTGAAGGGTTAAGTGATGAGGAAATAAGTCTGGCTTATTCAGGAGCAGCAGCGTTTGTGTTCCCTTCCCTTGCTGAAGGTTTTGGCTGGCCGGTCGCCGAAGCGATGGCCTGCGGCTGCCCGGTTATTCTTACTGATGAAGCACCGATGACAGAAGTTGCAGGCGGAGCTGGTTTTCTGATACCCAAGCTAACTTCAGCTAATGCTAAGACCTGGGCAAGAGAATGTGCGGAAGTTGTTAAGCAGGTTGTAAACCTTGGTGAATCTGAACGAATCAATACTGTGAATGCAGGGTTGAAGAACGCGAAACGGTTTAATTCTGATATTGCTTTAGATCAGATCGAAAATATATATTATAGTATTCAGAGCTCATCACAGCTTACTCATGTAGTTTAAACATGGTCCTTGTTTAATACATTTTACTAATAACTCTTCAATGATAACACTGATTACTTCAAGGATGCAAAAATGCAGCCCTGATCTGGCCCTTTTACAGAATTTTGAGCAGTTTTGTTCAAAAAACAGTAGCTGGAATACAAAAAAAGGACCCTTGCTTTTTGCTCCACGTGCTTTATCATCCAGATTGTATACCGCAATGCATACTGTATTAGAACCATTACTTGGTAACTACAAAAGGGCCGGAGCTGTGATTAGCCTTGGCTTGCCCTATCATAACTATTTGTATGCAAAGACATTTCCTTATTATACAATGGACTGTGATTTAAAGGTACTCTGGACGTACGATGTTTGGGAGCCTGATTATCCGGAAGTGGAAAGATTGGTTCGAAAGAGCGGTGTAAACATGCTTTTGCTATCAAGTTACCAGGCCACTGAACATTTTAAAAATCTTAATATATCTGGCTGCGAGGTTAAATGGATTCCAGAAACGATAGATACGTCTGATTATAAAGTTAAATCCTGGGATGAAAGGAGTATAGATGTTCTGTCGTTTGGCCGTTCATGGCTTAAATACCATAACAGAATTGTGGACGGTTGTGAGTCCTCCGGTATTAATTACGTTTATCAGGAAAGAAGCGCAGGTCATGATGTAGCTGTCAATGGGTTAAGGAAAAATCTGCAGTTTCCTACATGGGATTCTTTCGTTGAGGGGCTTTCCGATAGCAAAATTTGTATTTGTTTTCCCCGGTGTATGACACATCCTGCACTCGCTGGCAATGTCTCTACGCTTACCATAAGATATCTTCAGGCGATGGCTTCAAAATGCCTTATACTGGGTTCAGCGCCTTTAGACGTGAAACACCTGTTTGACTATAATCCGGTAATTGAAGTAGATTGGACAGATCCGGCTGGTCAAATCAGGTCAATTATTGAGAATCCCGAAAGATACTATGCTTTGATTGACAAAAATTATAATGCCGTTAGTACATTTCTTCATCATAAAAGCGCTCTTTTCCAGATAGATGGGTTGGTGAGAGCTCGTCTGGGCATAGATTGCATAGAAAAGGACGCTATTCATCAGGGTTTGCAGTATTGATTTCAAACGGAGTTTACCGGCAGCTGCCAAATGAAAAGTATGGTTATGAAAATTTTACATGTATTGCCTTCTATGGATCCCCGGCACGGCGGTGTGTGTCAGGCCGTGAGAACTCTCGCTTCCGGACTTGAGCGGGAAGGTGTTAGCAATGAAATTGTCTGCATGGCTGAACCAGGCGATGCTTTTCTGCGAGAACTTTATCCTGTTCACGCATTGGGTAAAGGTAAAACTGCCTGGGGCTATAATCCTGGTCTTTCCCTATGGTTAGTCGAAAATCTTGGTCGGTTTAGCACCGTGATTGTACATGGAATGTGGCAATATCCGGGATATGCAGTCCGTGAAGCATTGAATCTGATTAAGAAGAAGACATCTCAGGTACTATGCCCACGTTTCTTTTTAATGCCGCACGGGATGCTGGATCCCTATTTTCAACACGCCAAAGGAAGGAAACTGAAGGCTATCAGGAATGTCATTTACTGGAGGCTGATAGAATCGCATAATGTCAATCAGGCAGACGGACTTCTGTTTACTTGTGGTGAGGAAATGAGGCTTGCCAGGATACCTTTTCGTCCTTATAAACCGGATTCTGAGAGTGTGGCCGGATTGGGGGTTGATGAGCCGCCGTCTTATAACCACCAACATAAGAGAGCTCTTGAAGAAAGATGCCCGGGGCTCTCTGGCGAACCATACCTGCTTTTCTTGAGCCGTATACACGAAAAGAAGGGAGTTGATCTGCTTATCAGGGCATATGCTGATTTGGTAAAAAGAAGTTACTCAGCAAAGGTTGGAGCGGTCTTATCGGGTACTGATGGAGAGATATTTGATGCTAAAGGAGAAAAACCTCTTCCGAAGCTGGTGATTGCCGGGCCAGGTCTTGATACAGAATATGGTAAAATACAACGCGACTTTGTCGGGAGCAACCCGCTTCTTCGTGACAGGGTAATTTTTCCAGGGATGCTTTCCGGTGATGCAAAATGGGGCGCTTTTTATGGGTGCCAGGCATTTATACTTCCAAGCCACCAGGAGAACTTTGGTATTGCTATCGTAGAGGCATTGGGGTGTGGTAAACCCGTGTTAATTACAAAGAAAGTTAATATTTGGCGGGAAATTGAAGAGAATGGGGCTTCGATCTCAGGAAATGATGATTTCATTGGCGTTAAAAGAATGCTGGAAGAATGGATGAACTTCTCTGCCAGTCAAAAAGACAGTATGGAAGAAGCCGCTTTATCATGTTTTAAAGAAAACTATTCTGCAAAAGCTGCCGCTTTAAAGATTTTGGAAACAATTACTCCGGAAAACCGGACATACCCGGTGTACTAACGAAGGTTGAATCTTAATATGGAAACAATTCAAACTAGTCAGACTGACCTTTCTCTGTTCAGTACCGGGACTTATAAAGCCGGACCCAGGTGGAAAGTAATTCTTTGGTACCCATTAAATTACTTTATATTTTTCAGTTCCATACCCTGGCCTTATTCATTAAAACTGTCGGTACTAAAGTTGTTTGGTGCACAGATAGGAGAAGGCTTAGTTATCAAAACGAGGGTTAGGATTAAAAATCCCTGGCGGCTGAAGATTGGAAGGAATTGTTGGATCGGTGAATCCGTATGGATAGATAACCTTGCCGACGTAGAGATAGGGGACAATGTATGTATATCTCAGGGAGCAATGCTTCTAACCGGGAACCATGATTATTCTTTACCCGATTTTCCTTACAGGCTGGCTTCTATCAAGATTGAAGATGGCGTGTGGATCGGCGCGCGGTCTGTAGTGTGTCCCGGAACTGTTTGCAAATCACATTCTATACTCACCGTAAACTCAGTGGTTGCACACAAAATGCAGGAATGGGGCGTCTATAGCGGGAATCCTGCAGTATATGTAAAAGAAAGAAAAATGTATAGTTATTTACGATAAAAGTGTTTTATGAAGAGCAAACCTTTGATTTCAATTCTTATGCCTGTATGGAACGGTATGCCATTTATAGAGGAGTGTGTAGAATCGGTTTTGATGCAGGAATATCAGGATTGGGAACTTATTATTAGTGATAATGGATCGACGGATGGAACCCGAAACTACCTTGATTCACTTCAGGATAGTAGAATAAGGGTTTTTAAGCAAGAAAGAAATCTTGGAATAATGGGAAATGTGAACTTCCTTTTTCAACAGGCGAAAGCATCTGTTAGCCAGATTCTCTGTGCCGATGACTATTTTGTGAAACCAACATCTTTGAGTAAAATTGCTGCTTACTGGGAAAAGGCAGGATCAGACATCGGCTTTGTCAGGTTTGGCCACCAGTTTGTCTCAGACAAAATCGTGCATAACTTGCAATCTCAGTTGGTGCCGCGCATCATTCATCCGGACTTATGCGATATGATCTTTTTTGTATTTGGAAACATTCCCGGTAACTTATCCGATGTAAGTGTCAGGACACATTTGATACTGGAGGCTGGTGGTTTTAATGAATCGATGCCCTTTGCCGGTGATCATGATATGTGGAGCAGGATAGGACGCAGCAAATCAATCGGTATAGAGAAAGAATTGTTGATATATATCCGCAGACACGAAAATGTTGCTTCTAATTATCTGAGTCTGAGGGGCGAGCTCCTTAGTCAGCACCTGGAAATATACAAATCCCATATAGACCATTTATCGGAGTCTGTAGATCAGAAAAAATTAATTGAATATTTTCATTTTCAGGTTTTTGCCTTTCATTATCGTAACGCCATCAAATCAGCCCTGAGCGGAAGGTTCGGATATCTGAACAGGATCATCAATTCCAGCTCTCCTATCCTTTGGAGCAAGTGGAAGCGGCTAATTTACTGCTTGCCATTTGCCTTGTTTAATTCAAGGCAAAGAATGACCTATCATATGGCTAGATCTATCTTAAATGAGTCTCTTATCAGACAAGACGAAACCTCTCTCGTCAAGGTCAGGAAGGCGGATCATAAAAGTGTTATTATGAAAGCGGGATTGTTCTAATTATGAAGAGCTGAACTTTGTCAACACAGGTTTAAAACGATTACCTGTTGTGCCAGCCTAAGCCTGAATCTCTTAACTGCTGTATTCTATGAAAATTTATTTACCAAAATTATGGGGAGAGCTGTCTTTCCCCCTTGTAAGCCAGTTGTATGCTGAACTTTTAGCGGTCGCATATACTGAACATTGTGTGTATGGCTTTAACCAGTATCTGTCTGGCCGGCAAAGGAAATGCTGGCTCACGGGAGATCAGAGTACAGGCTAACACTTTTCCTTTTGCTCTTATCTGATTAATTATTCTTCCACAGGCATCTGCACCTGGTTGCCCGGGAAGCGCTTTTGCCTGAATTATAAATCTGTGCTTATAATGGAAACAACTTCTAACACCTCAAAACGCATACTTCTATTAGGTATTAATTTTCGCCCCGAACTTACTGGTATTGGTAAATATACGGGAGAAACGGTTGACTGGCTGATTGATAACGGGTACCACTGTACTGTAGTTACCTCATTTCCTTACTATCCCAATTGGAAAGTACAGGCTCCTTACTCTGGCAGATTTTATAAAAAGGAAGTCGAGAAAAACGGGAAATTGCATGTTTATCGTTGTCCGCTCTATGTGCCTTCTATTCCATCGGGTGGAAAAAGAGTACTTCAGGAAATGACATTCTTTTTTACTTCGTTTATCATGATGTTTTACCTTCTCTTTAAAAGGGGGCATGATCAGGTCTTTTGTATGGCCCCGCCATTTCATT
>JBQGEO010000207.1:0-2053 GCA_052039655.1 Pararcticibacter sp. | reverse complement strand
GAATCCCACAAATATCTCATCCCCAATATCTCGTTCTACCAATCGTCCCCTCAGCACTTTCAACTTTTAACTTTCCACTTTCCACTACTCATAACTCCCTCACCCACTTCTCCATCTCCTGCTGTACCATTTGCGCACCAGCGGCGGCGGCTTCGGCGAAGTCCGTACCGGAGGATGCATATATAATAGCGCGGGACGAGTTGACAAGCAGTCCGCACTCCTTATTCATACCATACCTGCAAACCTCATCCAGGCTTCCCCCCTGGGCTCCAACACCCGGTACAAGTAAAAAATGATCCGGTACGTGTTTACGGATGGTGAGAAAATCCTCTCCCCGGGTGGCCCCCACCACAAACATGATATTTTCTTTATTTCCCCATTCCCCTGATTTTTGAAGCACGGATTCAAACAACATATTTCCGTCAGAAGAGAGATACTGGAAATCCCTGCTGCCTTCATTAGATGTTAAAGCAAGGATGATAGCCCATTTATCAGGAAACTTAAGGAATGGTTTCACCGAATCAGCTCCCATATAGGGAGCAACGGTAACGGAATCAAAACTCATCCCTGATGACTCAATATTAAAAAAGGCTTTTGCATACATTTCAGATGTATTTCCAATGTCGCCGCGCTTCGCATCAGCGATACTGAAGCATTCTTTAGGCAGATAATTCCATGTTTTCATGAGACTTTTCCAACCTTCAATACCACGACTTTCGTAAAACGCTGTATTTATTTTATAGGCAACAGCGAACTCCCGGGTGGCATCAATAATCTGCTTGTTAAACTCAAAGACAGGATCTTCTTCGTTAAGCAGGAAAGCCGGGATCTTCTGAATATCAGTATCAAGCCCAACGCACAAAAAAGATTTCTTTTCCTGTATTTGTCCGATTAATTCCTCGCGGTTCATAAAAATTTTAAGATGGAATGTATTTATTAATTGCCTGCAAAGAAATTAAAACAATACGGCGGGAGGAAATTTTTTTCACTTTTTCTTGCTTCTTTAAAATTATTCCGTTAAAATTGTGGCGTTATCTCAAAATGTTTGTCCTAAACATCACAGGAAAACTCCTTAAGATTTCTTAAAAAATGTTTTTTTGCTGATTGCGGATTTACTCTTTATATAAACAAATCCTACATAATACTTCAAAATTGAATGGAAATCACTGAATTGAACGACAAGCTTGTATCTGAGCTTCGTGAGATCGCCAAATCCTTTGGAATAGAGGGAGCTGATGCTTTACGGAAAGCAGAGCTTATAAATCGGATTAAAGAGCAGCATACACTTATTGAAACTGCACGTCAAAATACACCAGCAGAAGAAACTGAAGCCGCTCCTGCCGCGGAAGAAAAGCCACGTAAACGTACCAGGGCGGTAAAGGCGAAAGCAGAAAAACAGCCCGAAGCAGCAACTGAACCGGCATCGTTATTTGATACTCCTGCCGAGCCGGCTGCGCAGCCAGCTGAAGAAGCTCCGGTAGCTCAGGAGACTCCTGCGACTGAAGCTCAGACTCCTGAAAGCCAGGAAACGGAAGAACAAACCCAGGAAGCTGAAAGCCCTGCATCTGCGGAAGCTGAAACAGAATCTTCAGATTCAAATCAGGAAGAGAAATCTGAATCAGGCGGACGCCCCAGAAGAAAAATCAAGTTAAAGGCTCCGGGAACAGAAATTGAAATTTCAACGCCACCTGCTCCCGTTGAACCAAAAGCAGAATATACCGCCCCTCAGCGGGTTGAACCCAGGGTGAGCTATTCCAGCCGCAATGCTGAAAGCAGCTATGAAGACCGGTACCAGGATGGAAGACAGGAAACTTCTTCACAACTGCCGGCTACCAACCTGGATTTCGACAATGTTATCGTCAATGAAGGCGTTTTAGAGATAATGCCTGACGGATACGGATTTCTCCGTTCTTCCGATTATAATTATCTCACCTCTCCCGACGACATATATGTATCTCAGTCACAGATAAAATTATTCGGTCTTAAGACCGGGGACACTGTGAGAGGAAGCATCAGACCTCCAAAAGAAGGAGAAAAATATTTCCCTCTTGTA
>JBQGEO010000206.1:0-3797 GCA_052039655.1 Pararcticibacter sp. | reverse complement strand
AACCACTTCGGTATAGCCGGTTATCATGCAATGCAGGCAGTCCGGAAAAATATGATTGGTTTTGCTATGACAAATGCCAGTCCGCTGGTTGCCCCTACATTTACAACAGAGAGGCTATTGGGGACTAACCCTATGTGCTATGCATTCCCTGCCGGGAAATACCCACCGGTGGTAGTAGACATGGCTACTGCAGCCGCCGCTAATGGCAAGCTGGAGATAGCACAGCGAAGCAACAAATCTATTCCGGAAGGATGGGTCCAAACATCTGCCGGAGGCAGCTCCGCAGATCCTCATGCCCTGAAGTCAGGAGGTTCCCTCCTCCCATTGGGCAGCGACAGGGACCATGGAAGCCATAAGGGATATGGCCTGGGAGCGACTGTCGATATTTTGACGGCAGTTCTTTCAGGAGCCAATTACGGGCCTTGGGTACCTCCGTTTGTTGCATTCCTTGACCCGCTGCCCGATCTACCCGGCAAAGGGATAGGGCATTTTGTAGGCGCAATGCGTGTAGATGGGTTCAGACCTGTAGATGAATTTAAAGATCATATGGACCGCTGGATAGAACGCTTTAAATCAGCGAGACCTATACATGAAGATCAGCCAGTTATTATCCCTGGAGAACCGGAACTGGAAGCTGAGAAAATAAGAAAAGCAGAAGGGATTCCATTAACACAGGCCGTTGTAAATGACCTGGAAGAACTTGCGTTGAAACTGGATCTGGAGTTTTCCGGAGACTAATAAGTATAAGGGAGTAGTAAGTGGTAAGTTATAAGTAGTAAGTGGTAGAAGATAATTTCCAGAAACAGGAGGCGAGGTATCTTCTGTAAATACCGGGAAATATTAATTACATAAAAAAGCTGCAGTCCGTTTTGGACTGCAGCTTTTTTATGTATCATTACGCTCCTGTAAGAGCATGGGCACCTTAGTGTATTCCCATAAACAATCTCTTCCAGCGTATTTTCCCGAAAAGATCTCCTTTCGAATCCCAGCTCATCCACACAAACAAGGCTTTTCCTACGATGTGGTCTTCCGGGACAAATCCCCAGAAGCGTGAATCAAGAGAGTTATCACGGTTATCTCCCATCATCCAGTAATAATCAAGTTTGAATGTATAACTGGTAGCAGGCTTTCCATTGATAACAAGCTGACCTCCGCTTTCCTCAACCTTATTTCCTTCATAAACCTCAATTGAACGCTTATAAATTGGAATCGTTGTGCTGTCAAGCTGTACCGTCCATCCTTTTTTAGGGATAATGAGCGGGCCAAAGTTATCCTGGTTCCAGTTAAATCTGGCGTTATTCGGAAAGATCGACGCATCTCCGCTTCCCGCAGGCAATATAACCGGATGAATTTCCTTTACATTCAACCATTTTTTTATAGCATCAGCGTTTTCTCTTGTCAGGTTCACACGATATTCGTCAGCTCCTATTCTCTGAAAATCGCCAACCTCAGGGTCAATATCAATTCCAAGGTCTTTAAATGCCTGCGGGTTGAAATCAGTACCATCGGTTCTTATATAATAGAACTTCTGTCCATATTGCGGTTTTTCGGATAATTTACCATTCACATAAACGTTAGCCTGTACAATATTTAAAGTGTCGCCCGGTATAGCAATGCATCTCTTGATATAATTTTCCCTTTTATCTACAGGCCTGTTGAACGGAGCATCCGCTTCCATAGGATAATTGAAGACGACAACATCCCGTCTTTTAATCTTCTCAAATCCCGGGATCCTGTGATACCCGAGCTCAATAAGCTCAGAATAAGCCTTGGTTCCGATGACAGGCATTGTATGGTGAGCAAAAGGAAAAGCAATCGGCGTCATAGGCACCCGCGGGCCATAATTAACCTTGCTTACAAAGAGGAAATCTCCAATCAGGAGTGATTTTTCCATTGATCCTGTAGGAATAGTATAGGCCTCTAGAAGGAAGCTGCGGATCAATGTTGCTGCAACAACAGCGAATATGATAGCATCTGCCCACTCACGTCCGGCGGATTTCTTATATGGATGACGTTGCCTGAAGTCGGCCGTAGCGGACTGACCAAGATATTTTGTTGTCTTATCAAAACCCCAGAGAGGAAAATAAACGAAGGAAAGCACCACGGCAGCAGCATGCTCCCAAAACCTGAACTTGCCATAGCATTTAACGAAGTCTATAACAACTCCAATTCCAACAATTATATTGATAACAGGAATAAAGTACCAGATGATCCACCATGAAGGCCGGCCGGCCAGCTTTATCATGATAAAAAAGTTATAAACGGGGATCAACGCCTCCCAGCCTGGTCTTCCAGCCTTTTCAAAAAGCTTCCATAAACCGGCAACATGCAATATTATAAGTGGCAGGCACAAAAGCAATGTACCAAAATAACCGCCTAGTTCCATTTGTTAAAAATCCTCTCTTTAAATATTAAAATCAAATATATCCTGAACTGAATAAAATCCCCGTTTGCCGTTCAGCCATTCTGCCGCTATCACCGCTCCCAAGGCAAATCCTGCCCGGTTGTGTGCTGTATGTTTCAGCTCTATTTCGTCTACTTCCGAACTGTAAATCACGGTATGCGTACCGGGAACGTCTTCGATCCGGTGAGACTCAATAAGCAGTTGATCCGGCTTGTTAACAATTTCTTCTCCCGTACCAACGAGGTTATTCACCCATTCCTTCTTCCTATCCAAGCCTTCCAGTATTTCTTCTGCAATAGTAATAGCCGTTCCGCTAGGAGAATCCAGTTTTTGCGTATGATGAATTTCTTCTACCTGTACATCATATTGTGGGTAAGCATTCATCATCTTAGCAAAAACACGATTCGCAAAGAAGAACAAATTTACGCCTATACTAAAGTTAGAGCCGTAAAGCAAAGAATTGTTACTATCCAGGCAGCGGTCTTTTATTTCCTGTAAGTGTCCGTACCAACCAGTAGTGCCTACAACAACCGGAGTCCCGGCAGCAAAGCATGTGTCGATATTTCTAAGCACAGATCCCGGGGTACTGAAGTCTATGGCAACATCCGCTTTACCCAAATTCTCCGGAGTAAGCAGATCTATGTTATTCTCGTCAATAGTTAGTACGATTTCATGACCGCGGCCCAAAGCAAAAGTTTCAATGGTGCGGCCCATCTTTCCGTATCCTAATAGGGCAATCTTCATAATGGAATGGTTAATTTTAATGCCGGAACCGGCGGTGCTGATGCAAAAGAAGGAGGAGGCAACAAAGTGGGTTGTACGTTAAAACCCAACTTATCGCTGATATCGTATCTGAAAAACTTTGCGTCTACGTAGGCATCAATGATGTTAATGGTATGTACGGCGAGAAGCCCCAGAATGCTCAAGTCCCTGTTCCTCCGATAAAAATCCTTGGCAGAGATCAATGCGTTATCCTGGAAAGGCGCAAAATCGGGATTATTTACATCTCCCTCGCGGGCCTGATTATGCTCGGCCCTCCATCTGACCTGCAATTCCTTCACGAGCTTCTTATAATATCCCTGATTAAAGTTGTATGCAAGCCCCACACTTACTAATCCCCCGTAAATAAAAGGGGTCTTCCACCAACGCCCGTTCCTGATCTGCCCCCAACCGGGAATGATCGCCGAGCTCCAGGCTGCTCTTTTGGGCATCGCCTCAAGAGCAAGCCTCACTGAGTCCTTTACAACACCGCCCTTTTCCTGCTTTTGCTTGTTTTTATCCTTTGCGGTTGTATCCTTAGGAGCAATAATTTTAGGTTTTGCAGATACAGGGGCAGCTACTAAAGAATCTATTCTGACAGCAGTACTATCTGTCTGCGAAAAGACAGGCATTG
>JBQGEO010000205.1:0-2995 GCA_052039655.1 Pararcticibacter sp. | reverse complement strand
TTTCAGGCACTGTCAGGCTGAATTTGCCGTCGTTGTTAGTTGAAGTGGCTGTTGAAGCCCCTTTCAGCCTGATGCTTACACCGGGAAGGGTGCCTCCCTTAGCATCGGTAACTTTGCCTGTAATGGTTATTTTGCTCTGGGCACTCAGAAACTGACCCATACAGGTAACAAGAAAAACAAGTAGAAAATATTTCAATTTCATATCCCTGGTTAAAATTAGTAGTTAAACACTAAGGCATAATGACGCCTTTTGTACATGATGAATAATCGGTTATCTATGGTGATATTTGAACTGGCCTTTGCATGGTATTTTAGATTTAATTGGTTTTTCGTGTAAATAATATCGTGTCACTCAGCTAACCAGCTTCAGTATATCATCCATTTTCTTCTGATGGATGAACCCTTCGAGGTCTGACTTTGAATATTGAGGACAGGCGCCGGCTTGCGAGGTAACAAAAGCCCCCATGGCCGCAGAATACTCTAAGGCAATTTCAACCGGCTCGTTTCGCAGCTTCATTGCTAAAAAGGCGGAGAGGAATGAATCGCCGCTGCCTATTGTGTCAGCCACTTTTACTTTATAGGCGCGGCAGTCATATCTGACATCCCGGGCATAATAGGAGGCTCCTTCTGCTCCCTTTGTAACCAGCAGCTCTTTTATGCCAAATCTATCCATCAGAAGTTGCACGGCGCCTGCCTCCGTTTTGCTGCCCTGGCCATACCAGGTGGCAATAAGGATCAGTTCTGCTGCATTGAGCTTCACGATATCAGCTTTAGCCAGTAGGGCGCCGAGTAATTCCTTTGAATAATGTGGTGCGCGCAGGTTTACGTCAAAGACCCGGTATTTTGCCTTGTCAAGCAAGGTCAGCAGGGTATCCCTGGTTGCTTTGCTGCGTGAAGCAAGACTTCCGTAAACCAGGACATCTGTATTGCCGATTAGTTCG
This sequence comes from Pararcticibacter sp., assembly GCA_052039655.1. GTDB lineage: Bacteria > Bacteroidota > Bacteroidia > Sphingobacteriales > Sphingobacteriaceae > Arcticibacter. The sequence continues at coordinate 2,054 of JBQGEO010000205.1, read as the reverse complement.
CTGATCTCTTCATTCCACTGAATGTGGTCCCAGGCGACGGGATGGACGATCTCATAAGAAACTTCATTGTTTTCTCCTATCCTGGCCAGTACTTCACTGGTTGCGAATTGCTCTGAGATCTGTACGTACCGGGTAGAAAAGCCATAGTTTTGCAGAAAGGCGAGTAAGTCCTTTCCGGCCCTGTCGTCTCCTACACTGCTTATAATGGTTGTGTCGATTCCCAGCCGTTTCAGGTGATAGGCTACATTCATCGGGGCGCCGCCCGGTTTTCTTCCGTCGGGGAGATTGTCCCAAAGAATTTCTCCAAAACAAACGACTTTAAATTCCGTACTTTTCATATCAATCGCTTCCTGTGTTATTAATGCATGAGGATATTTCCTTCAATCTGTTCCAATGATTTTCCTTTTGTCTCGGGCATGAAACGCCATACAAAAATGAGTTGCAGCACCATCATGGAGCCGAAAAAGTAAAAGGTGACGGCACCGCCAAGCTTCTCGGCCAGGTAGGGAAAGCTGAAGGCGATTAACGCCGCCATTATCCAATGTGTAGAGCTGCCCAAAGTCTGGCCTTTGGCCCTTACCTGGTTGGGGAAGATCTCAGAAATGAACACCCAGATAACTGCACCCTGGGAAAAAGCGAAGAATGCGATGAAGACCATCACGTAGATGGGGATTGCAAAGCCGCTGAACTGACCGGAATTGAACGTGACAGCCACCAGGAACAGGGAGCCGATTAAGCCGACCGACCCGATTAGCATGAGTACACGCCTTCCAACTTTATCAATGAAGTTGATGGCCATGAGCGTGAATGTAAAGTTAATGGCTCCGATGCCTACTGTTGACAGGAGCGAGGAATGGGCGCCTAGTCCCGCCATTTCAAAGATTCGCGGAGCGTAATAGATGATGGCATTGATGCCGGAAACCTGGTTGAAGAAAGCGAATAATACCGCCAGGATGACCGGTGCTTTATATTGTTTGGAGAAAAGCCGCGTCTCGGGGGCACTTGTCTGGCTTAACTTAGAGTTTTCGATTGATTTTAACTCCTGTTCGCAGTTAAGCGGATTGATAATCCGCAGGATCTCAAGAGCCTGGGCACTTGCTCCTTTTTTGAGGATCAGCCACCGCGGGCTTTCGGGGATAAAGCGGATTAAGATAATAAACAGGAGGGAGGGGGCTGCCTGTACGCCCAGCATCCAGCGCCATGAGCTTTCGCCGCCCTGGCTGATGAGATAGTTTGAAAGATAGGAGATCAGGATGCCTAACACTACGTTAAACTGGAAAAGGCCAACCAGCCTGCCGCGCCTGTCGGCAGGTGATACTTCCGAAATATAGATAGGGGCGGTAACGGATGAGGTTCCGACACCTAAGCCTCCGAGAAATCTGAAAAATAAAAAGATATGCCAGTTGTCGGCTAATGCGGTGCCTAAAGAGGATATTAAATAAGCAAACGCGACCATGTATAAGGTGTTCTTACGTCCGAAGTGGTCGGACGGACGGGACCCGAGCATCGAGCCTATAACTGTTCCGATGAGTGCAATCGAAATGGTCAGGCCATGCTCAAAAACCGACAGGTTCCAATATTGCTGGATGGATTTTTCAGCACCTGAAATCACCGCTGTATCGAAGCCAAACAGGAATCCGCCGAGAGCCACGACCATGGACCAGGCCAAAACAGAATTTTTTTTCATATAATTTAAACGGGTATGAGGGGTATTAATTAGTTAACTCCGGCAAGTTACAGAGCCTGTTTGCCCGAAGGCATTGATTTTATTTCAAAAATCTCTGAATTTTGTTCAGTTTCTTTAATGTGTTGTTAGTTAGGTTATTATGTTGAGTTTTTGGATGGGGAGTCCAATCTTGTCTCTAACCATGTTACACAAATCTTCGGTTATGTTTCATATTTTCCATTGAGCCTGAGCCTCTTCCGCTGCCCGGATTTTCCGGGCTAAAAACTTTATTATTACATTTGAAAGAAGAGTCGTTAAGCCAATTATTTTTCCCGGGATTATTCTGGTTTTTAAAGTTTATGTTGATGACAACGTCGAAGATGCGGTT
>JBQGEO010000204.1:0-5354 GCA_052039655.1 Pararcticibacter sp. | reverse complement strand
CGGAAGATCATTGGTAGTCCTGTTCCCCGCTACTCTTTTGGATTCAAAGGCGATCTTGCTTATAAAGGCATTGACTTCAGTTTCTTTCTTCAGGGAGTAGGAAAAGCGGACGGATATATTAAAGGCGCCGCGCGATATGCTTTCATCAATGATAGTTCTAACCCCCAAACTATTCATCTCGACAGGTGGACTCCTGATAATCCCGGTGCAAGTTATCCAAGGCTTATGTATGGATATTCATATAATCAGCGACTTTCAACCTATTGGCTCGAAGATGCGTCGTATCTGCGTCTTAAAAATATACAGATAGGGTATACCTTACCTAAGAAAATTACAGAGAAGTTCAGGATCGACCGGTTCAGGATCTATGCATCCGCGGATAATATTCTCACTAAAACGGACTTCTTTTACGGCTATGATCCTGAATCACCCGTTAGTACAGGGGGATATTATCCCCAGGTTAAAACATACGTTTTCGGACTAAATATCAACTTTAAATAGGTTATGAAGAGATTTTTAATATATCTGGTCTTACTGCTTTTAGTAACATCATCGTGCAGAAAGGATTTTTTAGATCGTTTACCTATGGATGCGGCTTCTGATGAGACATTCTGGAAAACTGAAGAGCAGCTTACACTTGCATTAAACGGTATTTATGCTAATGTGAAGAATAAAAATGTTGTAGACATGGATCAGATGGGTGATAACAGCATTAACTCTTCCACTACGGATAACTACCGGTTGCTGAGTAGTGGAAATTACGGAACTGATTTATCTACCGTTAACAATGAGTGGACGAACTTATATGCCGGGATCAGGCAGTGTAATGTGTTCCTGCAAAACTATGAACGAGCTACAGGTGTAGAAGAAAAAGTTAAGAAGCAAATGGCCGGTGAGGTCAGGACCATACGGGCTTTTCTTTATATGTATCTGACATTGTTTTTCGGAGATGTACCCCTGATAACCAAACCGCTCAATATTGACGAATTATATGATCCGAGGACTCCCAAAAAAGAGGTGGTTGATTTTGTGCTGAATGAATTTCAGGACGCAGCAGATTTGATGCAGAGTGCACCGATGACGGGTCCGCAATTAGGGAGGTTTAGCAAAGGTGTGGCTCTGGGATTTAAAGCACGTATGGCCCTTTATGACGGAAGATGGGATATCGCCGAAAAAGCGGCAAAAGATGTGATGGATCTTGGCGTATACCGACTTTATTCTACCGGGCATCCCGAGACAGATTATAAGGACTTGTTTACATATAAGGGTAAGCTTTCTACTAAGAACAACAGTGAGACTATTGCCGCGCGGTTATACCTTACAGATGTCAGCATGCATAACTTAAGCAGAGAAACACAGGTACCTGATCAGAGTTCCCGCTTTAATCCAACGAAAGCGTTAGTGGATGCTTATTTATGTTCTGACGGCCTGCCAATTGACAAATCTCCCCTTTTTAAAGAGGATACCTACGCCAATCTATTTGAAAACAGGGATCCCCGTATGAAGCAAACCATTCTTGCGCCCGGAGCAGCCTGGGGAGGAAAAAAGGATGGAAATCCTTCGAACACTAACTCTTCCGTCTTTACTGCGCCGAAGTTTATATCTGATAAGTCCGGATGTGTAACTATCACAGGATATTACTTTACCAAATACGTAGAATTAAGCGCAGTGGGTTCTGTGTCACGGGATCAGAATGATATACACCTTCTAAGGCTCGCTGAGATTTACCTGATTTACGCTGAGGCAAAGATGGAGCAGGGGACACTTAGCCAGGCGGATATTGATATAACTATCAATAAGTTGAGAGATCGCGTGGGAATGAAAAGGATGACTATCTCTGAAATTGAGGCGAACGGACTGGATCTCAAAAATGAGATTAGAAGAGAAAGGCGTATTGAACTTGTCCGTGAGGGACAACGGTGGTTTGATATTGTAAGATGGAAACAAGGATCGCTTCTGGCTGCCGATACCAGGGGGATGAAGAAGTCCCTCGCTCTTGACCCTGCCCAGGTTAGCAATATGATGACCGATGCTAATGGATATATCCTTGTTCTGACCGGTAGACAATTTGTGGATCCGAAACATTATCTGTGGCCGGTTCCTCTCACTCAAGTACAACGCAATCCTGCCCTGGGGCAAAACTCCGGATGGAATTAAGGGAACATCTTAATGGTATATGAATACGAAGAAATTTAATGGACTATGAAAATCGCGGCTTATATAATAATCAGCTTATTGTTCCTGTCTGCATGCGGAAAATCGGGCTCTGATGGCGGTACTGAACCTGAAAAGCCGTCATCTGCGTTGCTTCCAAAAATAAAAGCCGGACAAACCATCAAGGTGATGACCTATAACATCCATCATGCGAACCCACCTGCGCAGGCAAATGTGATTGATATGGCAGCCATTGCAGCCGTGATCAATGCCGAAAAGCCGGATTTTGTGGCACTTCAGGAAGTGGATAAGAATACAAAACGTTCCGGCGTCTCTCTCAACCAGGCGCAGGATCTGGCAACCAGAACAAAGATGACTATGTTCTTCTCCAAATCGATTGATTATGATGGCGGGGAATATGGGGTTGCTGTATTATCACGTTATGAAATAACAGATAAGACACGCTACGCTTTACCTCTCGCTCAGGGATCAACCGGCGAACTTCGCTCGCTTGCGATGATCTCTGTCGCTACGGACGGAGGGACCGGCAAGTTCTATTTTGCATCCACTCATCTGGAAGTTTCGGATAACGCGAGCCGCCTGGCGCAGGTGAATGAATTGCTCCGGATTAATTCGGGAATTCAGTCGCCTTTTGTCCTGGCCGGCGATTTCAATGCGGTTCCGGGCAGCGAGTCGATCACAACGCTGCAGCAGGGATTTACAGCCGGATGTATTTCCGGTTGTCCGCTAACGTCACCTGCGGTAAGCCCTGCACGCACTATCGATTATATTTTCCTTAATCAGCATGCTTCATCGGCATTTTCAGTTCAAAGTTATCGCACAGCCAATGAAGCGCTGGCTTCAGATCACAGGGCCGTCGTGGCTGAGTTAAAATTCAAATAGAGAAATGAAAGATTTCATAAAGAAGGAATGGTTTAAAAGTTTGCTGTTACCGGTACTATTCCTGGTGCCGGTGCTTAGTTGCTATGCGCAAAAAAAGAAAGCAGATGTCATTATAAGGGTATTAAGCTATAATATTCATCATTGTAATCCGCCTTCAAAGGCAAAGGAAGGGCTTATTGATATACAGGCGGTAGCGAGGGTGATCAGAGAGTCAAAAGCTGATCTGGTGGCTTTGCAGGAAGTAGATGTTCATACCGAACGTTCGGGCAGGGATGTGCATCAGGCCAGGGAATTGGCAAAGCTGACCGGGATGCATGCATTTTTTGTTAAGACAATTGATCATCAGGGCGGTGATTACGGTATAGCTGTTTTGTCGAAATTTCCTATCCTCGATTCGGCTGCTTATAAGCTTCCGATGCAGGAGGGTTCTGGCGGAGAGCCAAGAGGACTTGCGGTTATTACGGTACAGTTAAAAGGAGGAAAGAAACTCAGATTTGCCAGTACGCACCTCGATTTAAAAGTTGCCAACAAGCCATTACAGGCAGCTGAACTGATCCGCCTTTTGCAGAACGAAAAGACCCCGGTAATTCTGGGAGGCGACTTTAATTCGGTTCCTGACAGTGAAGTTATCTCTGTCCTGGATAAAGCATTTACCCGCACCTGCCAGGAAAATTGTGGGTTTACCATACCTGAAGTGAATCCTAACAGGACAATTGACTACATCATGTTCAGGAAACCCGGACAACTGGAAGTGCTGTCGCATCAGGTAATTCATGAACCATATGCATCCGATCATTTACCCATCGTTGCAGAATTTAAAGTGAAATAATGACCAGGTTATAAAAAGATTTTTATAGATGAAAAGATTTATGCTTCTGCTTTTAGCAATAGGATTGTTAAACGCATCCTGTAAAAAAGATGAGAAAACAGGAAACAGGCCAGATCCGGTGGTAACTTCAGTATCGCCCGCCAGAGGGAGAACAGGTGCTGTTATAACTATAAACGGAGAAAACTTCAGTCGAATTCGTAAAGAGTACTCGGTTCAAGTTAATGGGGTTGATGCAAGGATTATCACTTTTAATGAGCAAAATATTTATGTAGAAGTGCCGCAAAGTAAGGTGGTAGGCCATGTTCCTGTTTCAATTACCATTGCGGGACACGAAGCGAAAGGGTATGACTTCGAATACATGGAGCCGATCAGGGAGTATGTAACGTCTACTTTTGCTGGAGACGGGTCAAGCTCGTTTGCCGAAGGTGTCGGAATCGCCGCTAAATTTAACAACCCGGAAGGAGTTGCTGTTGATTCAAAAGGTAATATCCTTGTGGCTGACCGGTCAAACCACCGCATTCGTAAGATTAGCCCTGACGGAGTGGTGTCTACCCTGGCTGGAAACGGCGTTGCAGGACGGGTTGATGGACCAGTAGCGACTGCTCGCTTCAACTCTCCGTGGAAAATTGCTGTTGATAAGAATGATAATATCATTGTAGCCGACAGGAGTAATCATTGTATCCGTAAGATTAGTGCAGATGGAATTGTCTCCACTATAGCGGGAAACGGATCCTCCGGCAATGCGGATGGTATGGGAGCTGTAGCCCGGTTTAACTGGCCTCATGATGTTGATATAGACGAACATGGGACAATTTACGTAGCAGATTATAATAATGACCGTATTTGTAAAATTTCACCTGACGGAATGGTTACTACATTAGCTGGCAGCACCCCGGGGTATGCGGATGGGATCGGTGCACAGGCAAAGTTTAATAAGCCTTCAGGGCTTGTCATCGGTCGCGATGGTAGCTTGCTTGTAGCGGACCGTCAGAATAACAGAATCAGAAAGGTAACAACCGGTGGAGAAGTTTCGACACTAACAGGGAATGATACAAAGGGATCAGTTGACGGCGATTTGTTGAAAGCTTCGTTTGCTGAACCTTTCGGTATTGCTGTAGATGCAGCCGGGAATATTTTTGTGTCTGATTTGGCTTCTCATTATATCCGTAAAATTACTGTTTATGGGGAAGTGATCACGCTAGCAGGTGGTGGAACTCCTGGATTTGCAGACGGCATTCCTTCGGTAGCCCGCTTTAATCAGCCTACCGATGTGGCGGTAGACTTGCAGGGAAGAGTTTACGTCGCGGATCTTACTAACCACAGAATCCGCAGACTCATTCAAAAAGAAGATTAGTTCACAAATAGGGGCCTCTGTTCTTCCCTTTACCAATAATTTATGCGAAGGTATTTCTCACAATTTGTTCTTTTGTTTTTATTTCAGTGGTCTTATGCATTGGATGTTAAAGAT
>JBQGEO010000203.1:0-3141 GCA_052039655.1 Pararcticibacter sp. | reverse complement strand
TCGACCTGCAGAAATGGAACTTACATGAAGACAATGCCTCGAACTTCTTCCAGTTTGTCTTAATTCTTATCACCCTGGTATGGGCAATCAGTATCCGGAAGTCTGGGCAATCCGGGAAAATCCTGATGTTATTGTTATTTATTCCCCTGACGGAATTTATTCTATTCTGCGTGCTCCTTAAATGGCAACCATGGCATACCAGGCTTCACGTACCCCTGTTTTGCATGTCTGGCTTTACTACGGCCTACATAGCAGATAAATTGCTACTGAGCAGCCTAAAAGCAACAGTTGCAAAAGTGCTTGTCACCGGCATATTTGCACTAATGCTAATTTCCTCTTTGCTGGTTATCCTGATAAATCCATCAAGGCCATATATAGCTTTCACAAAGCTTACCACAGCACGATTGTCTTTTACCAGGGATCAGAAATACTTTGGCCTGGTAAGAGAATGGGAAACCGAATACTTTTGGCTTAGGACTTTCATTAAAAAGCATAATAGAGAAACGGGACTAATAATAGGTGGAGATGGTTGGGAATACCCCCTGTATCACAAGATCTTCTCTTTAAATAGTGAAATGAAAGCACTTCCGCATCTTAAGGTCTCAAACTTTTCCAGGAATACGCACTGGAACAAAATGCAGGATCCTGATAAAATAAAATATATTCTCTTTGAAGGGAAAAAGGATACTTTACATTTCGACAATAAGGTATACCGTCAAATTAAACAACAGCCAACTTTTACAATTTTGAAGAGAGAATAGTGTGGCACAGAATTATCCGGCTATCAGCACACCGTCGGGTACTGCCGTCTCAGTTGGATTACCGCCTGATCATCTTTATCATGATGACCAGAGAGTTCTTAATATTTACCATTTTTCTTAATTTTGGAGATTCTTTAAAAAGGACAAAGGCTTGAAGCAAACATATATCATTAGAAGACACAAAGATTTAACCTCTTATCAAAGATAATATATGCGGTTTGACGAAGTATTTCTTGACAAGCCAGGTACCATCAAAAACAAATATGAGAATATTAGTAACCGGGGGAGCGGGATTTATCGGGTCTTCTCTTTGTATACAGCTTAAAAATAAATACCCTCATTATACTATTACGGCTTTCGACAACCTGAAAAGGCGTGGATCAGAACTCAACTTGAGCGATTTTAAAAAGTACGGTATAGAGTTCATTCATGGTGATATCCGGAATGCGGAAGATTTGAACGTATCCGGGCCTTTCGACGTATTGATCGAGGCATCGGCTGAGCCATCTGTTATGGCAGGCTTAAACAGCAGTCCCGATTATGTTATCAATAATAATCTTTACGGATCTATTAACTGCTTTAACGCTTGCTTAAAATATAACGCTAAGCTGATTTTCCTGTCAACAAGCAGGGTATATCCGATTGACAAGATCGAAAATGCTGCGTTCACGGAGGAGGATACAAGGTTCTCTTTCACCAGTAACCAGCAGGAATTGGGGATCTCAGAACTAGGCATCTCAGAAGATCTCAACATTTTTGGAGCCCGTTCTTTCTATGGAACTACCAAACTGTCTTCTGAGCTTTTCATCCAGGAGTATTGCAGCTTCTATGGCATGAAGGCTGCTGTGACCAGGTTCGGGGTAGTGGCGGGTCCCCGTCAGATGGGTAAATCAGACCAGGGGGTTGTTACGCTCTGGATGGCAAGGCATTACTGGAAACAGCCGTTGAAGTATATCGGGTATGGTGGATTCGGAAAGCAGGTTAGAGATATTCTGCATATCGACGACCTTATATCCCTGATTGACCTGCAAATTCATAACATCGATCTGTTCAATGGCAGGATTTACAATGCCGGAGGAGGATTGAGCTCGAGTGCGTCGCTGCTCGAAATGAGCAACGTCTGCGAACAGATCACCGGCAATAAGCTGGACATCGCGGGAGAGAGTCAGAACAGGCCTGCTGACCTCCGGATCTACATCACAGACAACACTAGAATAGAAAACGAAACCGGCTGGAAGCCGCAACGTAAGGTAGAAGAAACACTAATGGATATTTTTACCTGGATTAATAACAACGAAAAGGAATTAAAAACGATATTGTTATGAAGGTAGCCATCATTACGGGCTCAGCCGGACTCATTGGAAGCGAATCTGTTCGTTTCTTTTCTGATAAGATGGATTTGGTGGTAGGAATAGATAACGATCAGAGAGCCTACTTTTTTGGGAGTGAGGCCTCCACTGACTGGAGCAAAAGAGAATTAGAGCAAACTATTCGGAATTATGTTCATCATTCTGCCGACATCAGGGATTATACTGCATTGCAGGAAATATTTAAAAGGTACAATACCGATATTGAACTAGTCATACATACAGCCGCACAGCCAAGCCATGACTGGGCGAGCAGGGAGCCGGTCACCGATTTTACAATTAATGCCAACGGCACCCTCAACTTACTGGAACTAACCCGCCTGCATTCGCCAAAGGCTGTATTTATCTTCACCTCAACGAATAAAGTATATGGTGACACCCCCAACCATCTCCCTCTTGTAGAACTGGAAGACCGGTGGGAAATCGATGCATCGCATTCTTACTATAAAAATGGGATTGATGAAACGATGAGCATTGATAACTCCAAGCATTCCTTGTTCGGAGCGTCTAAAGTTGCCGCCGATGTGCTTTGCCAGGAGTATGGAAAATATTTCGGCTTAAATACAGGAATCTTCCGGGGCGGATGCTTAACTGGCCCCAATCATTCAGGAGCACAGCTTCATGGATTCTTGTCGTACCTGATGAAATGTGCGGTTACAGGTGCTCACTATACTGTTTTTGGATATCAGGGAAAACAGGTAAGAGACAATATCCATGCTTTCGATCTTGTGAATATGTTTTACCACTTTTACCAGAACCCGCGGCAGGGAGAGGTTTATAATGCAGGGGGCAGCCGCCATTCCAACTGTTCTATGAAAGAGGCAATTCAGTTATGTGAGGAGATAACGGGCTCGAGAATGAATTATTCTTATTCAACTGAAAACAGGATTGGTGATCATATCTGGTATATATCGGATGTATCTAAATTTAAAGCTCATTATCCGGGATGGGATTATCAATTCAATTTAAAGAACATCCTGGAACAAATTTTTGAGCACACCACGCAGCAGAGG
>JBQGEO010000202.1:0-8961 GCA_052039655.1 Pararcticibacter sp. | reverse complement strand
AACACAAAATGTTTAATATACAATTTTAAACATTTTTATCGGACTGTCGATGTCCTGCCCATTTACATGGGCGGTCTACAATACGCAATAGCATCTGTGAAGGCCCAGACCGGTATCAGTAATGCATGCGGCGATACGGGCAGGAGTTTTTTTACTGTATTCCTCATAACTGCTATGCTAATTCCGGGTGCTTAATAAAAATTTCAAAAATAATTTACTTACAGAGAAGTAATTTTACTATTACTCTATTAAAATCATACTTACTATTACCATATTAGCGTAACAGATTATTATTTATGAAAATTTTCAGGCTTATTTTACAGGTTTTCTCCATCATCCTGTTTCCGGCTCATGTTCTTCATGCGCAAAATAAACTTACTTATCAGAAACCACCCGCTGAAATTCTTGAGCTGCTGAATGCTCCCGCCACTCCACTGGTGAGTATCAACGGAAAAGGCGATAAGATACTATTGCTTGAGCGTTCGGATTACCCTTCTATTGCAAAAGTTGCCCAACCCATCTTAAGGATAGGAGGGTTAAGAATCAATCCAGCCACCAACGGATCGGCTAACAGCAGCGGATATACGAATATAAAAGTAAAAACACTGAAAGATGGAAAAGAACTCCAGGTGAAAGATTTGCCAGCGAACGCACAGATTGGGAATATTGCCTGGAGTCCCGATGAATCTTGTATCGCATTCACGCAGGAAACAGAAAATTCCATTGAGTTATGGGTAATAGAGCTCAGCACGCTGACCGCGAAGAAACTGAGCACAGAATCTTTAAATGATGCTTATGGGAATACCTTCAAATGGGCACCGGACAGCAAGAGCATTATTGCTCAGTTCGTTCCTGCGGGAAGAAGTGAAAAACCGGCAGAGAACCCTGTACCTGAAGGCCCCGTAGTTCAGGAGAACCTGGGTAAAACCGCAGCAGCCAGGACCTATCAGGACCTCCTCAAGAATCCTTACCACGAGAAACTTTTCGACTACTATCTTACGGCTCAGTTAAAACGAATTGATCTCCAAGGGAATGCTGCTAACATCAGTTCTCCCGCTATCTTCAGGAGGTTCGATTTTTCACCCGACGGGAGCTATATCCTGACACAAACCATCCAAAAGCCCTACTCGTACCTCGTGCCGGCATCGATGTTCCCTTACAGGATCAGCCTCCTCGATGCAAAGGGAACGCTGGTAAAAGAGTTGTATGATGCGCCCCTGGCCGACAACAGGCCAAGGGGATTTGACGCAGTGGACAAAGGCCCGCGTGGACATTTCTGGCGTGCTGATCAAAATGCAACCTTATACTGGACTGAAGCTCAGGATGGAGGAGATCCCAATAAGGATGCACCTGTGAGGGACATCGTTTATACTCTTTCAGCCCCCTTTACCGCCGCACCTTCAGAACTAGCAAAATGCACCTACCGTTTCCAGGGTATAAACTGGGGAACTGAAAATATTGCCATTATTAACGAGCGCTGGTGGAAAACCAGGAGAGAAAAAAAGACGCTGATCGATCCGTCAAAGCGGAGCGTGATAAAGGTTATCGCAGACCGCTCCTATGAACAATCCTACACGGATCCGGGAGATTTTATCACAACAAAAAACGCTTCGAAGAGAACGGTCCTTCTGCTGGCAAAAGAAGGCAGCAATCCCGTCGCCTTCACCATTAGTACAGGAGCTTCACCGCTTGGCGACCGCCCCTTTCTTCTCCGATGGAACCTGGTGAGCGGCAAAACCGATACACTGTTCCGCTCAAAAGCTCCTTACTATGAATTGCCGGTATATTTTAACAATGCAGGTAATCTGATCATCAGCCGCGAATCAAAGGACGCTGCTCCGAATTATTTCTTAGTTAACCTTAAAAACCGGTCGGCAAAAGCCATAACAGCTTTTCCCGAGCCCTATCCTTCCCTGAAAGGAGTGCAGAAACAACAACTCAAATATAAACGTGCAGACGGCATAGACCTGTCTGCCACTCTATACCTGCCCAAAGGATATAAAAAGTCTGACGGTCCCCTTCCAATGCTGATGTGGGCTTATCCGCGGGAGTTTAAAACGGTAGACGCCGCATCGCAGGTAAAGGGATCGCCTTACCGGTATACCAGGATAAGCTGGGGATCGCCGGTTTACTGGGTAACGAGAGGATACGCCGTACTGGATAATGCCGACATGCCGATCGTGGGAGAAGGTAAAAATGAACCTAATGATACATTTGTACAGCAGGTGCAGGCGAACGCAAAAGCCGCTGTAGATTACCTGGTAAACATGGGAGTAGCAGACAGAAGCAGAATTGGCGTCGGCGGCCATTCCTATGGCGCCTTCATGACAGCCAATCTCCTGGCCCACACCAACCTCTTTGCAGCGGGGATTGCCAGGAGCGGCGCATATAACCGTACACTCACGCCTTTCGGATTTCAGCAGGAAGAAAGGACCTACTGGCAGGCACCGGATGTTTATTTCAAGATGTCGCCCTTTAGCTATGCCGATAAGATCAAAACTCCTATCCTTCTGATCCACGGCGAGGCAGATGACAATTCCGGTACATTCCCGATCCAGTCAGAACGGCTCTACAATGCTTTGAAAGGCCATGGAGCCACCACCCGGCTTGTTTTCTTACCGAATGAAGCACATCATTATTACGCAAAAGAATCCGTAATGCACATGCTTTGGGAGATGGACGAGTGGCTGGAGAAGTACGTGAAAGGGAAGAAATAATACGGCAGGACATTAAAGCAAAAGCGCTGGCAGTAACTGCCAGCGCTTTTGCTTTAATGTCTTTCTTTATTGTAACCTCCGGTCCTCTATCACTCGGAAAGTGAACCAAATGTTCCGGTAAAATAAATATTGGGACGATCCGCACTAATGAACTGCCCCAGAAGCCCTCCGACTTCCGGCGCATCGTAGTAATCTATCCTGAACCGGTCAAGACTCACAACATCTGTCATACTCTTCACATAAGTCTTGATCAAATTCGCGTTTGCACCGGATCCCGTAGTTCCAAGGGGTTGTGCTGTGAATTTAAAAATACCGTCGTCTGATTTAGAAAACCTATAAGGAAATCTTGCTATATACAATGAACCGTTGCTTACAAAATAAATATCAAGGTTCATTGTCCCCGCCGGAATGTTCATGTTAAAATCCGCAAAATAAAGAATAAGCCGGTAGGGACTCCCTACCATCGCGGCATCAGCAGTTGCCCAAAAACCAGAGAAAGCCGAAGACCAGCCCGGAACCGATGCATATCTTGTTGGTGAAGGGACAGATATCACTGAAGGAAACTCATGCCCGATTAAATAATGCAGCGGTATCAACGGAACAGCCGCATCTGTTACCTCCAGCGTCCTGTTGCCCGACGACGCAAAGAACGACTGCTTCTGTTCATCCCATTTTAGCTCATCAATGAACGTATTTCCCGCTTTCAACGGATTTCTGAACTTTATCCCATTTAAGGTATAAGAAAACTCAGAACCTACATTCTCAGCTTTTTTCCCGGCATTTACATAGGTCACAACGAACGTTCTTGTACCGCTGTTGACTGACAACTGAAGCGCGGTAGAAGGATCTGGCTGCAAATTGAGGAAGCGGCTGTCGCTGAGGAAATCTGAAATACGGCTCATACTTTTCTCAAGATCCTTTGCTTCATATTGCTGCCGCTCAGCTGCAGAGGCTTTAATGAGAGTCAGCTCGTCTCCGTATCTGTTGCCCTGCAACCGGATGGTATCTCCGTTTGCGGATAAAAAGGAATATTGACGATCAGATCCCTTAGCCGGATCTTCAAATTGTATCCGGTCTAAATGAGAACCCTCTTCGATGCTTAATGTCGCATTGGTGCCCTGGGTTACTTCAAGTTTATACCCGCTCTCAGAAGAAGCAGATGCCGAAGCTTCATCAATATCGGCATACAAAGACATTTTCCCGCTCTCCGAATTTAATTTTAGAAAAAGGGAATAAAATCCTCCGTCCTTTACTTTGAGGACACCTTTCCAGCCGTCTGCCGACGCTTTCAGGGCGTCTTGCAATTCCGTAAGCTGCTCCTGAGGGTCTTTGAACGATTTCTCAATTGAATATTCAAGATCATCATCTTTCTTACAGGAAGTAAGAATGACTGACAGGATGAACGCGTATAGTAATGCTTTTTTCATCATTTTTTTTGATTAAAGGTCACAAATCAGGCAGGCAGCAACCCGAGCTGCCTGCCATAAATATGTCTATTCTAAAGTGCCGGTAAAGTAAAAGCCGGAATTATCAAGGCTGGCAATCTTCCCCAATATACGCTTGTCGGGATCACTATAATACTCCATAGAGAACCTGTCGTTATTAATATGATTGAGAAGAGGCGCCATGGCAGTTTTAATCAGATCTGCATTGCCGTTTGCCCCTGTGTATCTGAACTTGAATACCCCGTCGGCAGTTTTTGTATATCCGTAGCTATACCTTGCCAGGTAAGCCTGGTTATTCTGATAGACATAAACATCCAGGTCCATTAAACCTTGCTGAGGATTAAAAATGAAGTCCATATCGGCAAGCGTTAAGGGTGAGCTAAGAAGGGCATAGACATTTGTGGCTGCCTGCTGCCGCTTGGTAATAAAATCAGGCGACATGCCCGACAGTGTACCAGCAGGCACTGAAACTGTTGTAAAGTTTGTGCCCAGCAGCAGATGCATCGGGAATACCGGTGTTGCCGACTCCTGGATATCCAGGCGTTTATTTGCTTGAGTCAGAATATAAAGCCCCGGTTTTTGCGCATCCCAGTAAATGTCGGTAAACGAGTTTCCTCCATACGTCAGAGTATCCTGCAAATGGATTCCGGTAAGGGTAAAGCTAAAGAAGGAGCTTGTTGCTTTTATATCCCCTCCTTCTGTATTCAGAATGGAGAACGTCTTCATTGCAGCATTAAGAGAAGTCTGGACTTTTTTGCCGTCTCCGAATTCGGCAAAAAGGAATGGCTGTTGTTCAACATACGATACCGTTTCATCTATAGTTGCCTGAAAAGCTCCTGCTTTATAAGAATCTGCCTCCGCCTTCGAAGCTTTCACCAGGATCAGTTTACTTCCCGACAAGTTTCCCTTTAGCTGAATGCTATCTCCTTTAGCGGACGAAAACGCAAATTCAAAGTCAGAAAAAACGCCCCATCCCCTGGTTCCGCCATATACCTGCGGATCCGGGTCTGCAAGAATATGAATATAGGAATAGGTGTCGAAGTAAAGAGATGGTGTCATAGCAGCTTTAAGCCTGTAAGTACTTTCATACGCAGTACCCGCTGTTGAGCTTGCGATATCAGCAAACATGCTTACCCGGTCATTCTCCTCAAAATCTATATAGAAGTTGTATCCGCCGCCGCCTGCCGGATAAAGGGTAGCCACCCATCCATTTTCGGCTGATACCAGGTCACTCTTATACTGTTGGAGAGCTTTCTCTACACGCACTTCAGGCTTTTCTCCAAAAGCCAGGTCAACATCATCTTTCTGGCAGGCGGTCAGGCCGAAAGCTGTTGCGATGCCTAACCACAGCAGTTTTTTTGTTATCATCTGTTTTAAGCTTTTCATAATTATCAATTATTAATAGCTGTAAATACCTTTGTCTGCAGACTGTAGAAGTCGATATTCCATGACTCCTTATAGTAGCGGACAATTACCTGTTCCTTTTGTCTTATTGCAGCCTTTGCCGTGGCAGATTGTATGCTGTTTACGATAGCATTGAATCCCTCGCGGCCTTCTATGAGCATTAAAGAAATCATCTCTACAAAATCCTCATCTACCCCCGCCCTCGAATAAGAAGTAATAAATCCGAGCTCACGGGACTGAGCATCAGTATAGCTTGTCCAGGTAGCTGTGTAACCAGAAGGTGTTATAGACCGGTAATCATCTGAATATCTGATTGTCTGATGGAGAATATGAGCAAATTCGTGATGAATGGTATGCAGCATTCTTTTCACCTCGGCTTTATCTGTTTTTTCAAAATCATTAAGAACAAACAAGACCACCTTTCTTCCCCCTTCTGCCTGCCCAAGTGTGATGGTACCATTGCTGTTCCATTCTGCACTTCCTACCAGTACATACTGCTTCGGACAATACTTTTTTATAAAAGCCTCGCCCGCTTCTGCCACGTAAGGCTCTATCCAGATTTTCTTAACTGTTTCCATTACCGGGATCACCACATCTTCCCTCGGCGGTGTCATGTTCTTTGTTACCTCCAGTTCGTACGGGTCCCAGCGATACTTTACTTCAATATTATAGGGAACGGTGAAGTTCTGGTTCAGCCATTTATCTAATTCGCCAGGTACCCACGTATCTCCCCCGAGACCTTCGGGAGCTTTCACTTTCTCCTCTTTCCGGCAGGCAAAAGTGCCTGTTATCAATAAGAGAAGCATTAACAATCTCATCTTTAAAAACTTCATAGCCTTAACATTAATTACCGTGGATTTAATTCTAAACCAGCAGATTCTGCCTCAGCAGGCAGTTGCAAAACTCTTCTTGGGTCATTAGGACCAATGACGATCTCTTCTCCGCCAACAGGACGGTGAATAACCGTAAGCTTATGCCTGAGAATATCAAACCATCTTTGTCCTTCAAACAGGAATTCAGCTCTTTTTAGATCCAGTACTGTTCTTACAATTCCTTCTTTTGGATCCACCGTATTGTAATAAGAATAAATGGTATTCAGATCAATATTGTCAGAGGGGATATACCCTACTATACGGGTACTCAGGAAAATATTAATATCGTCAATAGCAGAACTATAATTGCCGCTTGCGGCAAACGCTTCTGCACGGTTAAGCAACACTTCTTCTGTTGAGAACAGAGGAACCATATTATGAGGGAACCCGATATTTGAATTTATGCCATCTCTCACAAAGTGCTCTCTGAACTTAGGAATAAAAATATTCGAAGGATCTCCCCTGGTATACAGATAGGATGTGTAGGTAAGCTGCTGACCGGATACATTACTATTCAGAATACTGGGATATAATTGTTGCGTTAGCCCAAACCGGTAAGTTGGGTAAGACCGTCCCCATATAGAAGGCATCTCCGTCAGGAGCAGGTTCGAACTCTCAGTCGCTTTTGTATAGCGCGCCTCAAGTTCATTGAACGAGCCTGACAGGTTACGGTATTCCTGTGAATTTAGCTGACGTAGCATTCCGGCAGGGTTAGTCCCCAGAAACACCTGATTAGCGTGCTCGATGACCTTTGGATAATCCCGCTTAAAAAGATAAAACCTGGCTGCAAATGCATGTGCTGCATAAGTAGTAAAGTGATATTTCTGAACTTTGTAAGATGTATTATTAATTAAAGGAAGCCCTTCAGTGAGGTCCTTTTCTATTTGCTCATAAACATACGCTACAGTTTTACGCTCATATTTAGCAATTACAACATTCTCCGGCTTTGTAACATACGGGATGCCGGGATCAGAAGCAGCTGTTGCAGGGTCATAAACTTTTGAAAACAGGGTGACCAGCATAAAATGAGCATAAGCTCTTGCTACCAGTGCTTCTCCTTTAGAAGCACGATACTCGTCGGGCTTATCTGCATGGTCAATTGCCTCGAGAGCATGATTGGCCGCAGCAATAGCGGCATAACAAGCTCTCCAGTAGAACGCCGGGGAATCCCTGTCATTATAACGTACATCCCTAAAATACCAGGGATCGCTGTTTACCGACTCGGACTGAGAAACAGTCCCCTTGTCAGCGGCATTATCTGACATCGCTTCAGTAAAAGGAATATAATTTGCCTGCGGATATGCTGTAACCAATAATTCTGCTACCTTTTCCGGGCTGTTTAATTCTGTTCTCTGATCCGGTAACTGTTCCAGGTACTTCTTACAACTGGTTAAACCGGTAGTCATAATAAGAACAGTTAAAACGATCTTTATATTTTTCATTGTTCAACTCTCTTTATTAAATACCAACCTTTAATGATAATGTAAACTGGCGTGGAATGGGAAGAGCAACACCTCCGGATCCGAAAAACTCGGGATCCATTCCATTCAACTTTTTATCCGAATAGATCAGCCACACATTATTAGCAATACCACTTAACGATAAACTGTTCAACCCGATAGGCTTCAGCAACTTCGACGAAAAGTTATAAGATAATACGACTTGCTTAAGGCGAACATAGCCTCCATCTGCAACACGTACTGATGAGTAGTTATAGCTATTATATGGATATATTCCGTACAGACCTGCCATCGTACGTGTATCGATTATCGATGGAATGTTTGTTACCGTTTCGTCACCCGGCAGGATCCAGCGGTTTATAAATTCTTTCGGCATAGCATCAAGATCCGTAAAACTGGTATTTACATCCTGATAACTGTTGTTGAACATGGGAGACAACCTGATCTTATTCCCGGCACTGAAAGTGAAAAGAGCCGACAGATTCAGGTTCTTCCAGGAGACCGAATTATAAAACCCGCCATTGATGGTAGGATCAACAGAACCTTCATATTTAAGATACGAAGTCTCATCGTCCTGAAGGTATACGTCGATACTCTTCTCCCCATTCTCATTTATGAATTGAGGCAAGCCGTTTTCCGGATTTAAGCCCTGGAAATCAAGGGAAAAAAGCCCCCTGTACGGACGACCTTCCATTGGTCCGCCATCTGGTTCAATCAAAGACCAGATATTTTCGGAAACACGCAGATTGGTGATCTTATTCTTGTTATACGCGAACGTCAGGTTTGTCCTCCATTTTAAATCATTGTTCTGAATAATACCGGCACCTAACGAAAGCTCAATACCATGGGACCTCATATCAGCATAATTGGCATTCTTCTGGTATTCACCTCCTATTGAAGACGTTCTGATCGGGCTGATCAGGTCAAACCCATCCCGTCTGTAACCATCAACAGTCAGCGTGAACCGCTCGTTCAGGAACCCAAGGTCCAGGCCCACATTAAGGTCATATGATTTTTCCCAGGTTAATTGAGAGTTCTCCAGATTATCAATATTAATGCGGGA
>JBQGEO010000201.1:0-8722 GCA_052039655.1 Pararcticibacter sp. | reverse complement strand
CTCTCAGCTTTAAAACTCCAATATCCAACAACCCCACTCCCCCAACTTTAATTTGCGCCTTCCCCAACTTTAAACTTTAAACTCTCAACTTTAAACTTTACGCTCCCTTCGGCACAAAAACAAAATGCACCTTCCCTTCCGCCAGCAGCAGAGAAGCATCAAAAGTATTGCCGGATTGCGACTTAAATCCCTTTATAATTTCTGTCTTTCCGGTCTCTATCAGAGAGTTAATCTGTTCATCCGTTAGCTGCACCCCCGACATGGTGCGCCAGATTACAAACTTGCAGCCACCCTGGTAATTGCTGCATCCCACAGCTTTCTCTCCAAAACGGAGAGTCCCTTTTTTACAATGAGGACAAACGACACCACCCTCTTCCGGCTCATTTTCTCCCAGTACACCACTCAATCCTTTCCCTGCTTCCAGCAGCTCCGCAGTGATCGTACGCGTATACTCCCGTATCTCATTTTTAAACTCCGCAACAGAGCCGCCGGTCCGGATCTCTTCCAGCCTTTTTTCCCAAAGTCCCGTCAGCTCAGCCTGCGCAATTTTCTTATCCTTCACTAACTCGTATACAGCAAGACCCTTTTCCGTTGGTAAAAGCAGTTTCTTATCCCTCTTCACGTACTCTCTTTTGATCAACGTCTCAATAATAGCCGCACGGGTTGCAGGAGTTCCCAGTCCCGAGTTCTTCATCGCCTGGCGCAACTCCTCATCCTCGATCTCCTTACCCGATGTTTCCATCGCCTTCAGTAAGCTGGCTTCGTTATAGAGAGCCTTAGGCTTCGTCTGTTTTTCCAGGAGCTCCTTTTTAACAACCGGTAGACTTTCCTCTTTTTTCACTTTCGGCAATGTCGCGTTATCCTCGTCTTCTTTTTCATCATCCTTCTGGTTAAAGACAGAACGCCAGCCCGGCGATTGAATGACTGTCCCGTTTGCTACAAACGTCGACCCGGATTCAATGGTAATCTTCGTCAGTTCCTTCAGACATTCCTGGTGAAAAGCCTCCAGCATACGTCCCGCGATCAGGTCGTAAACCGCCTGAAGATCCGGGGAGAGACTTGCGGGAACATTCTCAGTGGGAAGCAGGGCATGGTGATCCGTAACTTTCGCCGCATTCACGCTTCGCTTGTTCAGTTTAGCAGTTTTCAGAAAAGAAGCCTGCCTGCCGAAAAGAGGATGCTGTTCCAGGTTACCGATAAGCTGAGGAATCGTCGCCAGCACATCATCTCCGATATACCGGCTTCCCGTACGGGGATAAGTGATCAGCTTCGACTCATAAAGCGTCTGCGCATAGCCCAGGGTCTGGTCAGCAGTAAACCCCTTCCTTTTATTCGCTTCCTGCTGCAAACTACTCAGGTCGTGTAACAAGGGGGGCTGCTCCTTCCTGGGCTTTACCTCTACGTTCGTGATCAGTCCTCCAGCCGCATCTCCCGAAGCTACATCCATCACTTTATCCACTACCCCCTGCGCCGACTCTTTGTCCTTATAATTCTTAACAGAAAGAGCACGAAAAGTGATATCATCTTTTGTTAGATGAATAGCAACCTGGTAATAGATCTGCGGCTTAAAATTTTTATTCTCGAGATACCGGAAGCATATCATCGCAAGCGTTGGTGTTTGCACCCTTCCCAATGAGAGTACCGTGCGGTTACCGGCCGCAATACTTAGCGCCTGAGTAGCATTAAGGCCAACAATCCAGTCTGATTCCGAACGGCATTGCGCAGAAAAGAATAAAGTGTCATACTCAGTCCCTGGTTTGAGGTTCCTGAAACCATTTTTAATAGCTTCATCCGTTTGCGAGGAGATCCAAAGTCTTTTAAAAGGTTTCTTACATTTCAAGTGGTAATAGATATAACGAAAGATAAGCTCACCCTCCCTTCCCGCATCCGTCGCCACAATAATCTCCGTCGCTTCATCAAACAACTGTTTGATAATATTCAATTGCTTAACAACTCCCGGGTCATCTGACGTTCCCTGACCATTCCTCTGCTGCCTCACAGCCAGCTTAAAACGCTCTGGCAGCATCGGCAGGTTCTCAATCCTCCATCCCTTAAAGCCATACGCCTCAGGAGCCGCAAGCTGCACAAGATGTCCAAACGCCCACGTGAACGAATAACCCGGACCTTCAATATATCCATCCTTCCTCACTGTCTTCCCAAACACCTTTGCCAGATCACGCGCGACAGAAGGCTTTTCCGCAATAACAACTTTCATATTGTCCCGCGAAGTTAAGGATTAATGTCTTTCAGATTTCAATAGAGATCTTCACTTTTCCGCCAAGTCCCTTTTCCACAATATCATAAAGTGTCTTCAGAGTAAGGTTACTCCCGTTATTTTCTATCCGCGAAATATACGCTCTGTTTTTATCTATAAGTTCTGCAAGCTGGTTTTGGGTGAGATTCTTTTCTTCCCTGGCCTTACGCAACAATAACCCAATTTTAAACGCCTCAAAATCCCTTTCCAATCCATCGCGTCTCTCCGTGCCTTTAGCACCATAAACTTCATCCTTAACCTCTTTCCAGCTTTTAGTTTCCATAGTCCCGTGATTTATCTTTAAAATATTGCTGCATTAAAAAGAGAGCTTTCTGGATTTCTTCTTTAGGAGTTCTCTGCCTCTTTTTGGCGAACCCGTTTAATAAAACAACCAGTCGTCCTTCATCAAAAGGACAAAAAACCCGCCAGATGTTTGAGGCCAGAGCAATACGGGCCTCATACAATCCTTTTGTCCCTTCTATCGCTTTAAGGTAGTTTACCGGCACCCCTTCCAGGGTTTCTATTGCTTTAATTACTTTGAAGATCTTATCCTGTACTTTTTGCGGCTGAGCCTTTAAAAAATCTTCAAAATAATGTTTATAGGCTATTACTTCTCTAACCTTATACATTTTGCACAAATGTAACTTATAAGTTTCATCCGTGCAAAATGTATAAGGTTAGAGAAAATACCAGGCTCCCTTCTTTTAGGCCATCTTGCATTCCTGAACGATCACTCCTCCTTTATTACCGGCGGCATCAGTTTATACACCACCGGTGTCACCACCCGCGATAATAAGGTCGAACTGATCAAGCCCCCGATCATCACGATCGCCAACGGGGAAATCAGCGGATTACTTGACCAGGCGATCGGCAGCAAGCCGCCGATTGCCGTTAAGGAAGTCAGGATGATCGGAAGGAACCGGATCTCGCCCGCTTTTTCAATTGCATCGTTCAGCTCCATCCCTTCACGCCGCAGCTGGTTTGTAAAATCAACCAGAAGGATCGTATTCTTGACTTCTATACCGGCCAGCGCCACAATACCCACCGTAGCAACAAACGAAAGCGTATGTCCTGTAACCATTAAAGCCAATACCGCACCAACTATTCCCAGGGGAATAACCGACAAGACAATGAGTGTGCTCTTAAACGTTTTGAACTCAAGAATTAAAACCGCGATGAACAGGAATACGGTGATCAGGATGATTGTACCGAAACCGCCGAATGATTCCTGAGTAGTCTCCACTTCTCCCCCCATCTCGTAATGATAACCGGCAGGCAGTTTCATCTGATCCATCTTTTTAATTACATCCTGGATCACACGGTCATTCTGGTACCCCTTTTGAACAAAAGAGTTAACGGAAACCGTACGTGACTTATTAATGTGATTAATATTTGACGGAGATGATTCCAGCTTCAATGTTGCCAGCTGGTTCAGCGGCACAGATCCGCCCTTTACATTATTCACGTAAATCCCATCGAATACCGAAAGATCGGGATAAGAAGGCCTTGGAATACTCATCCTGATAACATAGTCATCATCATCCGTAGCAGGGTCTGAATAAACTCCAAGATCAACACCTGCCAGTGCCATTCTCACCGTCCGGTCTATGTTAACTGCGGGAACTCCCAAAGCAAGGGCCTTCTGCCGGTTTATATCCACCCGTATATCTGTTTTATTATTCTTCACCGGGTTGTTCACATAAATTGCCCCCTCTGTCTTTTTCAGCATGGCCTCCACTTTAGAAGCCAGGATCTGAAGGGTATCCAGGTTTTCTCCAAAAAGCCTGACTTCCACCGGCGATATCATCGGGATGCCCTGCTCAAAGTCTTTCACCTCCACC
The DNA here is from genome assembly GCA_052039655.1 of Pararcticibacter sp. Classification (GTDB taxonomy): domain Bacteria; phylum Bacteroidota; class Bacteroidia; order Sphingobacteriales; family Sphingobacteriaceae; genus Arcticibacter. The sequence goes on along the minus strand of JBQGEO010000201.1, from coordinate 4,627 downwards.
TTTGCTCCCGGGTAGGGGGTCCAGGCATTCCGGAGTTCAGAAATAATCTCCACTTTCCGGTCGGCGCGAACATCCGGTTGCAGCTGAACAAATATTTCAGCAAGATCAGCCCGTTCGTTCTGCTGCACCACATTGTAGTAGATCCGCGGATTACCTTTTCCAACGTTCGCTGAATAATATTTAACTTCAGCCATCTTTTTGAGCTTTTGCTCAATCTGCCTCGTAATGCTGTCTGTATAATAAATATTGGCCTGCAAAGGAGATGAAATATCGATCAGGAACTGAGGCTTTTCAGATGACGGAAACAAACTGAACCCGATAACAGGAATCAGGGCCAGCGAAGCGCCAAAGATCACAACAGCTATCAGAATAGTATGCCATGGCTTCTTCAGTGCTTTATCGAGCAACACAGCATAGGTTCCATGTATTATCCGCTGAAAAGCCCGCAACACCGCGTTTCCGTTCGGATCCTGATGAGGCTTAAGAATCCTGCTGGCAAGAAAAGGCACAACCGTTAAGGCAATCAGCATGGATGCCAGCACTGAACAGATCACTGCGGTTGGCAAGCTCCTGATGAAATCACCCGAAGCTTCCGGCATGAACATCAGCGGCATAAAAGCAATCACCAGCGTAGCTGTACAACCCACTACCGCCATGGCGATCTGCCGGGTTCCTTTTAGCGTGGCGTCCAGTCGCGAATGGCCTTCCCGCATCCAGCGTTCTATATTCTCGATCACAACAATGCTATCGTCCACCAGCAAACCCAATGCAACCACAAAACCGACAATGCTAAGCTGATTCAGGCTGAACCCGAACAAATGAACTAAAACAACTCCGATGGAGAGCGAAAGAGGGATGGCGATCATCACCACCAGTGAAGCCCGCGAACCGAGAGGCAGCAGCGTGACCAGCACCAGGAGGACTGCAATCGCAAAGTCTATTCCTAATCCCTTCAACCGGTGGTTCACGTTATCTGCCTGGTCAAAATTCACCACCAGATCGATATTGGCAGGAAGTGTCTTTTTAAACTTCTCAATCACCGGCAAATATTTCTCCTGTGATGAACTGATATTCTCCCCCTCTTTCTGGGCAGCTGTAATGAACACACAACGATGCCCGTTAAGCCTGGTCATGTGTGTTTCAGGTGCATAATCAGGATAAACATTCGCAACATCCTGGAGAAGTATGTTCTTCCCGGCGCCGCTCGACACGATCGTGTTCTTTATCTGTTCGACGCTCTGATAATTCCCGCTGGTTTTCACACTGAACGTCTTCCCTCCGGCAATCACACTTCCTCCGGGAATATTACCGGCTTCACTCTGAACTGCCTGCATGACGGTACTTAGGGGGATATGTAACTGATTCAGCCTGTCTGGCTGAACATCGATCCTCACAAGCTGCTGCGGCAGCCCATGGATCTTCACTTCCTTAAGAGGCGACAGCTTCTCCAGGTCATCCTGAAGATCTTCCGCATATTTTTTCAGCTTTGCCCTGGATGCATTCTCGGAGATGAGGGCGATCTGCAGGACGTTGACACCTGAGGGTTCCACCTTCTGTACATCGATGCTGTAGATATCCTGCGGCAGTTGATCACGCACCGCACCGATCTCCCTGATAAGCTCCTGGTATTTATCTTCTACATTACTGCCATGCCTGTATTCTACTGTCAGGACAGCTACCCCATTCAATACATTAGTTTTGATCCGCTTGATGTTGTCCAGTCCGTAGATCTTCGATTCAAGTGGCTTTACCACCAGTTGCTCCATGTCCTTCGGGCTCGTTCCGGGATATATCACCACTACCGGGTATTGAGGTGTTTTCATATCCGGGTCTTCCGCCCGGGGCATCGTCAGCAACGTGCTGACACCAATCGCAACAACCATCAGCACCATGATCAGGGTGAACTGATAGTTTTTTACTGCATATTTCGATATGTCCATTGCTGCCTCCTTACTGTACTTTTATCTTCGATCCGTCATTCAGATAAGGACTTCCGGACACGATCAGAAATTTTGCACCTTCGAGTCCCCCTGTTATAAGCACTTTATCCTTCCTGATATCACCGATCTTCACCTCCGTTTTCCTGGCTGTATTCCGGTCATCTGTCGTAAAGACATAACCCCTTCCTTCATCCCCGTCCAGCAAAGCATCGTAGGGAATCGTCCAGGTGTTCACGCTTTTCTTTGCCGGCCAAATATCCGCCCTGGCAAACATTCCCGATGCAATCTTTCCATTCGTCTTATCTTTAAGTTTCAGATGAATGATGAAGGTACCCGAAGCCGGATCTATCCCTTCCGACTTCTTATAGACGAAAGCAGAAAGGCCTTTACCCGGTAAAGCATCACTTTGAACCGTCGCTTCGTCTCCTTTACTGATAGCTGCCCACTGCCGGTCGCTCACTCCCGCTTACACGAGCCACTGCCCTTCCCCGGCCCCGTTAATCTGCAGCACAGGGGTTCCCGGTCCTACCACCTGCCCTTCGTTTACAAAACGCTGCAGCACAAAACCCGCCACCGTTGCCCGGATCTCCGAATAGTTCCGGTTAAAAGATGCAGCTCTAACCTGCTGGTTCGCTACCTCAAGAGCAGTCTTAGCATTCTGCATCTGTTCAAGCGTAGCCACGCTGTCTTTATAAAGTTTGTATGCCCTTTGATAGTCGCGTTCTGCCTTTTCCTTGGCAAGAACCGCCTGCTGTGTACCCGCATTGACCTCCGTAAGATTTAAAGTAGCCAGCAATTGACCTGCTTTGACCGCATCCCCCTCCTTCACGAAAACCCGGTTGATCACCCCGCCGGTTTTAAACGACAAAATCGTTTCATCATCAGTAGTGAACATCCCCGAAGCATGAACGGCCAGGCCATCACTGCCCTGCTCAAGCTCCTGTAATTTAACCGGTATGATATCCTCCCGAACCACCTCGTTCTGAGATGGATTATTGCCGCATGAAAGCAACAAAAGCATACCGGATATTCCCAGACAGGCAGATATAAATTTCTTATTCATGGTTTCTATTTATTAAGATTAAAGGAAGCTGTTTCGCGTTCTAAAGAGGCTGCAGCTGTCAAAACATTGTATTTATTAATCGTCAGCGCCATACGGGCAGCAGTAAGCTGATTTCGCGCATCTACTGTTTCTATATAAGTGTTCGAACCGGCGCGGAACCCCCGTTCAATCAAACGCTGATAAGCTTCCGCCGCATCCAGCTGAACGGCAGATGACCGGTAAGTCTCCCAGGCAGACCGGAGATTATTAAGCGCCACATTGCCGCTTAGAGAAAGCTGTTGTCTTACCTGTTCCAAATTCAGCTGGGAGTTTTTGAGATCCAAACGAGCCTGGCTGATCTTGTGACGATTGTTATTCCCTGCAAAAACAGGGATCTCGAACTGCAGTCCCGCGAGATAATAACGGGATTCTTTATTATACTTCCAGTTTTCAGCCTGCGTTCCCAAATCAAGAAAGCCGTTTAATTTGGGGACCCAAAAGCTTTGATTCATTTTCACTACAGTCTCGTTCAGCCCGATAACCTGCCTGAGAGATTTAAGTTCTTCCCGTTCTCCTGCTGCAATAGCCCCGTTCATCTGGATAGAAGCCTTGGCGAGTGCAGCATCTGTGTCGAACACAGTGTCGACAGCCGAATCGCCATTCCTGTTAAGCAATGAATTAAAATAAAGCCTGGCATTTTCGGCCTGTTGTTTTGCCTGGGTTAACTGGGCCTGGACCGATGCAATCTCACTGTTCGCACGCAGGATATACGCAGGAAGCCCTTTTCCGCTTTCCAGTAATTTCTCATTTACCCTTTTGCCCTCCTGTGCCAGGCCAAGCGAAGACTGGTAAATTCCAATCGCGTTCAAGGCGTTCAGGTAAGTGTAGTAGGCTGATTTGACGTTCTTCACCAGCTCTCTTTTATAGGTTTCCACTTCATATTCATGCAGCACAATCTGTTGCTCACTGATCTTTTTATTATAAATAAGATCCGTGTTGATAACAGGAACAGTTGTCCTCACCTTCGCATCATAGAAATTTTTCGGCAAAAAAGTAATAGACTGATTTTCCAGCTGCGGGAAAGCCTGTGTCCCTGTAAGCTGATTTAAAGTCGCATAGGTACCATTCAGCAAGTCTCCAAGGGGCAGCGGAATCTGCCGCCCCCCGTCAGCGGTTTGATAGTTCATCTGAAAAGCCACAGAAGGCATAAACAAGCTCCTGGCAGTCTGAAGTGCCAGGAGAGCCTTATCAAGCGATACATTCTTTTGCTGCAACACGAGGTTGTTATTAAATGCTTCCTGGATATATGAGTCAATCGGACTCTTCTCCGGCGATACGATCTGACCCTGGCTCCTGCCAGAAACCAAACCAAGTAAGGAAATCATACATAATATTAATACCGTTCTCATTATTAACACTGTTAACAGGTAAACCAAAAAATTTTACTTCATAGATTCGAGCATTTGAATAAAGCTGTTAAACGAAGCTTCCATCGCACTTATGCCTGAATCAAAAAACTGACGATTTTTCACAATATGTTCTAAATGCCCATGAACAGTGAGACTACATAGCCCATGCACAGTTGACCATACCAGCAAGGCAAAAGACTTTGTTTCATGCCCCTTAAAATACCCGTACTCCTGAC
>JBQGEO010000200.1:0-3470 GCA_052039655.1 Pararcticibacter sp. | reverse complement strand
CTTTCATAATACACGATGCCGGAGAAGAGTCTGTCGTAATTTTTGACTTTGTGAACGCCGCTTCAGAAGCATAAATATTCCCATTTATGTTTTTGCTCATCAACAACCATTGAAATCGCTTTTTGCCATATGACAAATATTTTGATTTCTAAATGGGCAACCTTTGCGGGGTTAGTAAGAGAATAAAAAATGAAAACAGTATTGATTACCGGAGCATCATCTGGTATTGGAAAAACAACAGCAATTTTTTTGGCACAAAACGGGTATAATGTGTACGCCGCCGCACGCAGGTTGGAAAGGATGGAAGAGTTGAAAAACTTCGGTATTAAACCCCTGTTTTTGGATGTTGCCAAAGAAGACAGCCTTGTGGCTTGCGTGGAACAAATTGTGACAGAAGCAGGCCGGATAGATATTTTGATCAACAATGCCGGCTCGGGCTACTATGGAGCATTGGAAGACATGCCGATGTCTGATGCAAAATACCAATTCGACGTGAACGTTTTCTCCGCAGCCCGCCTGATGCAATTGGTTTTGCCAGCCATGCGTGCAAACAAATACGGCAAGATCGTAAATATTTCGTCAATTGGCGGCAAAGTGACATTGCCAATGGGCGTGTGGTACCACGCAAGCAAATTTGCGATTGAGGGATTGAGTGATGCGTTGCGCAAAGAAGTTAAGCAGTTTGGCATTGATGTCATCGTGATCGAACCTGGGGGAACAAAATCTGAAATGACAGGATTGGGAACTGAATATCTAAACCGAATCTCGGGCGAAACAGCATATGGCCATTTGGCAAAAGGGGTCAGTAAAATGTATGCGGCGACTGAGAAAAACGCATCTGATCCGATTGTGATTGCCAGGCTCATAAAAAAGGGCATCGAGGCCAAATGTCCGAGAACGAGATACGCGGGAGCTTCAGGCGCTAAATTTATGTTATTTTTGAAAACCATACTATCAGACAGAATATTCGACAAATTGGTGATGAGCCAGATGAAATAATATGGAAACAGTAATTAACTATCTGCTGCAGTTTGGAAACCTAAACCCGCAACAGATCGACTTCATAACGAAAAAAGGAAGGGAATTGAGCTTTACTAAGGACGATTATTTTTCGGAGGCAGGAAAGATTGCAAAAGAGGTTGGGTTTATTCTGGAAGGTATCCTACGGGTCTGTTACTACGACAACAAGGGCGATGACGTTACCAAATATTTCATCGATGAAAATAATTTTGTCGTAGATCTGCACAGTTTTGAGAACAAAATCCCTTCTTCAGAATATGTTCAGGCTGTTACCAACTGTAAACTCATTATTTTTTCCAAGCGTGACTGGGAGGACATTTCCGATACCATAGTAGGCTGGGAAAGTATAATAAACAAAATCATCAAAAAATCTCTGATCCAAAAAATTGAAAGGCGTAGTCCTTTGGTTTCCGAAGATGCCACCACCCGTTATCTGGCATTTATGGAAACATACCCGCAATTGGTCAATCGCATCCCACTTTCCTACCTGGCATCTTACCTGGGGGTTACGCAATCGTCCCTGAGCCGGATTAGAAAAAGCATTTGCTGAAAACGCGTCCGGCAATGACAAACGCCTCTATTTTTTATCAGGTGATTTTGCGGCATGAGGCTTTTAATCAGCAAAGGCTGATTTGTGACACCGACGTTCTCCCTGATAATTACGAATTTAAAGAGCACGTATTTTTTTCGTTTTCCTATTGACAGATAAAATTATACGCGTATATTTGGCTTAATCAAAAAAGAATGACAAAATTCAACTCATATTGGTTCGGTTACTTTTACTACTTTAGGTAAAAGCCGGGACTGATATGTTTTGACTAAAGAACTAATATATAAAGTCCCGGCACAAAAGGCCGGGACTTTTTTTTTGAATCATGGACAAAAAAAGAGTAGCAATACAGGGAATTAAAGCCTCTTTTCACGAAGAAGCGGCCTTCAAGTTTTTTGGGGAAGACATTGAAACAATAGAATGTAACTCGTTTAAGCAAACTTGTGAGGCCCTTAAGGCCAAAAAAGCGGATTACGTGGTGATGGCAATTGAAAATTCGATTGCAGGCAGCCTTCTTCCTAACTATGCCCTGTTGCGCGACTACAGGTACTCTATTATCGGAGAGGTTTACCTGAGAATTCAGCTTCACCTGCTGGCACTTCCAGGGGTAAAGTTTGAACAGATCAAAAATGTGGAATCGCATCCCATAGCGATACGCCAGTGTATTGATTTCTTCGATGAGTACCCTTATCTGAACGTAAAGGAAAGTACGGATACTGCGGCTTGTGCCAAGCGGATACGGGATGAACAACTGACGGACACTGTAGCAATTGCCAACCAGCTTGCTGCACGGACGTACGACCTGGAGATACTGGAACGCCGGATTGAATCGAACAAAAAGAATTACACCAGGTTCCTGATCCTGACAGACCATAAGGAAACGGATATTCCAAATGCAAATAAGGCTTCGCTGTCGTTCCAAACGACAAATGAAGTGGGTTCTCTGGCCAATGTGCTGAATATCTTTGCTGAAAACCAGGTAAACCTGACGAAAATCCAGTCGATGCCGGTTTTGGGAAGAAGGAATGAATATAATTTTTATGTTGATATAGAATGGGAAGATGCTTCTTTGTACCAGCAGGCGATCAGCAGGGTACTCCGCCATACGGTGAATTTCACACTGATGGGAGAGTATCTTAAGAATGAGAGGGTCTGAGAGTGGTAAGTTTTAAGTGGTAAGTAATAGGTAGTAAGTTTTAAGTAATAAGAAATATAACAATCATATTTATAGTATGAAATTGAATCTCAACATTGAACCATTGGATACATGGTTGAAGCCGTCTCACCAGCCGCTGGTGATTGCCGGCCCCTGCAGCGCAGAAACAGAAGAACAGCTTCTGGCTACTGCTGATCTGCTCGCTAAAACAGGTAAAATTTCTGTTCTGCGGGCTGGCATCTGGAAGCCCCGCACGCGTCCGGGTGAGTTTGAAGGCATTGGTAGCATCGGACTGGAATGGCTGAAGAAGGCAAAACATGCTACAGGCCTGCCTATAACGGTTGAGGTGGCGAATGGCAAGCATGTGGAAGAAGCGCTTGCTGCCGGGGTGGATATTTTATGGGTAGGTGCCCGTTCGACTGTGAATCCGTTTACGGTTCAGGAGATTGCCGATGCTTTGCAGGGCGTTGATATCCCGGTGATGGTGAAAAACCCGGTAAACCCGGATCTTTCTTTGTGGATCGGTGCATTGGAGCGTATTAATAATGCAGGGATTACCAAGCTTGCTGCTATTTCCCGTGGTTTCTCTTCTTTCGAGAAATCGGCTTTCCGCAACGAACCGATGTGGGAATTGACCATCCAGTTGAAGACCCTTTGCCCTCAGTTGCCTGTTATCTGCGATCCGAGTCATATTTGCGGGAACCGCGAACTGATCCCTTACATTTCTCAGAAGGCGCTTGACCT
>JBQGEO010000199.1:0-2441 GCA_052039655.1 Pararcticibacter sp. | reverse complement strand
CGACACCCCGACTTTACCGGTCCTCACCGTAACCACTATCTTTTCCTCCTCTCCGAAAGCTTTTATATTAAATGAGGTTCCGAGAACGGTTGTATTTACACCACCACTCCGCACCAGAAACGGCTGGCTCGCATCCGGGCTTACTTCAAAAAAAGCTTCACCTTCCAGGAATACCTCTCTCTTTTTTGCGATCTTAAAATCTTTATTATAGCGAAGCCGGCTCGCAGCATTCAGATATACCACTGAACGATCAGGAAGGATCAGTTTAGTTCTTTTGCCTTTGGGGTTCAAAAACTCCACATAGACGGGATGCCTGTCACGGGAGTCAGAAATCCGCATAAAAAAGAATAGTCCACATGAAATAACGACAAGGGCAGCAGCAGCGTAAGTAAAACAAGCTCTGAAACTCTTCTTTCGCTCCGCAGTTGACGGTAGGGAACTCCCGGTTTCTATACCAGCTTTTATCCTGCTCCAGGCACTCTCACTTCTGTCCGTTCCGGGCTTTATATAGTTTCTGGCACTTTCAAAAACCCATAATGTATCTCTGAATGCACTTAGATTCTCAGGGCTCTCTTCTATCCATTCATGCAGTTCTGCAAGTCCCCGCTCGTCAATCCTGTTTTCAGAATAAGCCAGTATCAGCTGATAATAATATTCTTCCATTATGTCTGCCTCTCACAGGTAAAGACAGAATCGCAGCGCCCTTTTACGTACCTATTTTGATTAATTTTATATTAAAAAAACATTAAGTCGCCCTGTTATAACGGTTCATGATGGTTCTCAGTTGGCTGACGGCCGCATATAACGTAGTTTCGACAGTACGCACAGATATCGACAGGATCTCAGCAATGCGTTCCTTCCCAAGGTTGTCAATCCGGCTCATCAGCAGAACCTCCTTCTGCCTTTCAGGCAGAAGATCAATAAAAGAGAAAACAGACTCACATGCTTCCCTGTCACTCATAATCCTGTGGGGATTTCCCTCATCATAGAAAAAGCTCTCGAAGTCTTCAAGTCTGTCTATATAAAAAACGGGACTGTCCGGCTTCCTGACAAAATTCAGCGCCAGGTTGCGCGCTGAAATAAAAAGGTAGCTTTTCAAATGTTCAACCTCCAGCTTTGATCTGTTTTTCCAAAGCCTTACAAACAAGTCTGCTATGATTTCCTCACACACTGTCTCATCACGTGTATAGATCCGGACAAACTCACAGAGCATCTTGTAATATCGATGGAATAATATCTTAAGAGCAGTCTCATCGTTATTCTGCATCAGTCTGAGTATCTCATTATCTGGATAAGTATGAAACTCTTTTATCGACATGCAGCAAAGATAGCATTCCAATGTTACGCCAATATTAAGCGTTTTGGAGGCAGAAAGCAATATTCCACAAACCAAATTAATAAAGTTAGATTATTCTAAATTATATATTAAATAAATTTAACTTTGTGAACCAGACAAACAAAATAAATATGAAACAGCTATCCATACTTTTAATCTTGATACCGCTCACAACACTATGTTTTAGCCAAACAGGTACCGTCCGGGGAAAGATATCCTTGCCAGACAGCTCTGCAGCATTCGCTTCTGTAAAGCTGCTCGCTTCTTCAAAAGGAACTTTAACAGACGAAAAAGGCAATTTCAAACTGGATGGTGTTACCGCTGGCAGACAAACACTTGTGATCTCATCCGTGGGACACGAAACGTTGAGAATTCCAATCGCCATATCCAGCGGCGAAACGTCCGTTATAAATGCTCAGTTGAAACCGGTTTTTTCCTCCCTCAATGATGTGGTTATCACAGGCACCCGAACCAGCAGAAGACGCCTGGAAAGCCCGGTCGCCGTAAATATCCTCGACAGCAAAACCTTTAACATCACTCAATCCAATACCGTTTCCGAAGGATTATGCTTCCAGCCCGGACTGCGCATGGAAACCGACTGCCAAACCTGCAACTATACCCAACTGCGGATGAACGGCCTCGGAGGATCTTATTCGCAGGTACTCATCAACAGCCGCCCCGTTTTTACCTCTCTGATGAGCCTGTACGGGCTTGACCAGATCCCTTCCAATATGATAGACAAGATTGAAATAGTTCGTGGCGGAGGTTCAGTACTTTACGGATCTTCAGCAATTGCAGGTACGGTAAACATTCTCACAAAAGAACCCCAAACAAGCACATTTACCCTCTCCTCTAACCTTTCTTCAATAAAAGGAAAGGCCGGTGACAACTTTTACAACGCCAACGCGAGCGTTATTAATGAAGAAAAGACATCAGGAGCTTCTTTTTTCGCTTCTCATCGCGACAGGGAGGCTTATGATGCCAACGGCGATGGCTACTCCGAAATCTCAAAACTCACCAACAATTCATTTGGGATAAATTCATTCCTCAAATTCAGCACCCGGAGCCGCCTGGACTTCAACGGATGGAGCATTTACGAAGAACG
>JBQGEO010000198.1:0-2575 GCA_052039655.1 Pararcticibacter sp. | reverse complement strand
TTCGATCTCGCCGGGATCTGCAAAGAAGCTGATGATATTTTTCTTTTTGAGTTCTTCAAAGGTGGTATCGAGAAACGATAAAACCGAGCCGTTTGCGTCGTAAACTGTGCCGGTTGAATCTGTGATAATAACAGGATCCTTCGATCGCTCGAAGAGCACCCTGAACTTGTTTTCACTTGTTTTTAACTGTCCGATGATGTTATGGTGCCTGAGAGCGTACCGGATGGCTCTTGTTAGTGTATCGAAGTTAATTTCGGCTTTGGTTAAATAATCGGCTGCGCCAAGCATAAGAGCTTCTTCATCGGTTTTCCGGTCGCCTTTTCCGGTCAGGATAATCAGGGGGTCAAGGCAATTTGACTTGATGGCTTCCCTTAACAAATCCAGCCCCGAATGTTTGCCAAGCCGGTAGTCTACAAGATAAATATCATAATGACCCTTTAGCATAGCATTGATTGCTGCTTCATATCTGTTGCACCAGTATAATTGATACATATCTCCACCTGGCCCGCCTGAAAGAATTTCGCGGGTTATAATGAAGTCCTCTTCGTCGTCGTCAACCAATAATATTTTAACAGGATGCATACATGCGCTAATTAAACGGGCAGATATATTCTAAAGCAAGCCCCATCGTTCTCTTTTCCTTCCGCAACAATGCAACCGGAGTGATTTTCGATAATTTTTTTGCACAGAGCAAGACCTAATCCTGTGCCTTCATATTCCGACCTGGGATGCAGGCGTTCAAATTTGTTGAATATCTTCTCTGACTTCTGTGTGTCAAAACCAATGCCATTATCCCTTACTTCTATTTTGTAAAACTTCTTTGTGACGGCCAGCCCGGCAGTATCTGTGTTTTTCGGAGCCAGGCTAACAATTTCAGTCCTTATCTGGATGAAAGGAGGTATGTCTTTTTTGCTGAACTTAAGGGAGTTGCTGATCAGGTTGTAAAATAACTGACGGATCTGCGTGGGGATGCCTGAAACCGTTATATTGGCGGAGATATCGAACCGGGCACTTTTTTGATCGATGGTATATTCAAGGTCAGCGAGTATGCCGGCAATCAGGTCGTTTACCATTACTGGCGTCAGGGAGACGTCTTTCTCCCCCGGTACCGATAACAATAGAAGATCATCAATCATTGTTTGCAGCCTTTCAGATGCATTTATCATTCTCGAAAGATAGTTTCCTGCCTCTGTTGGCAGCTCACTTGCACAGTTATTTAAGAGAAGGTTGCCAAAAGCTTGTATTTTTCTGAGCGGCTCCTTGATGTCATGTGAGGCAGTATAGGCAAACTGCTCCATCTCGAGATTGGAACGGCTTAATTCTTCTATATTTTGTTTTAGTCCTTCCATGTTTTTTACCAGGAGTATTTCCCTGTCTTCGAGTCTCTTCTGGATAATTATCCGCTCCCTGATTTCGTCCTGAAGAGACTGTATGAGGTCTTTTTTCTTTTGCTGTTCCCGGAGGTAGTGCATAGCTAGTACCGACAACGGGATGAGACAGGAAGTAAACCGAAGTACCCAGGCGATATTGAAAAATATATCGAACGGATGTCTGTGTATGGTCATGAGACCTTCTGCGATCACCGATGGGATCGTGCTCAGGAGAATCGGCCGGGTGAGGGAAGGGGCAAAACGTGTTGGTTGCCTCGCGACCAGGCAGAAACCAACAGCTGCGATCACTGAAGAAATCCCCGAAAGATGCCATATAAAGTACAGGGGACTACTGGGTTGGTATCCTCCGGAATGGATGAATGCCGGTGTATCCGGACCGGGTGAGGTGAGAAGGAGAACAGACGGTATCATACAGGCGATCAGAACCACTACCATAAGGACAGAGGGGGAATTGAACCTGTTATTGGGATCGTAATCAGGCGAATGTTTCTCCACTTTAATTTAACCTAATACGCTGAGCGTGTTAAACTATATGGAGATAACAATTCCTATTCCAGATTAATAGCTTTCATTTTATTGTATAAGGTCTTACGGTCTATATTGAGTACCTGGGCGGCTTTTGTTTTGTTGAAATTTACCTCTTTCAAAACTCTTAGGATCGTTTCATACTCGGCTTCGAGTGCTGCATCCTTCAGGCCTTTTCTACTTTCCCTTCCCTGGATATGTTCTACTGCATTTTCAATTGCGGCCACCTTAGCAAAGGTTGAAATCTCAAGCGGAAGGGCTTTAAGCTGTATTTTATTGGTCTCAGTAAGAAGAGTTGCTCTCCTGATCACGTTTTTGAGTTCACGTACATTGCCAGGCCAGTTGTACGTAAGCAGGCATTCTGTCACTTCCTCAGAGAAGCCTTCTACATTCCGGTTGAGCTCTTTATTAGTGAATTTCAAAAAATGGTGAGCGAAGAGAATAATGTCTGTTTCTCTCTGACGGAGAGGGGGCAGATGGATGCTGAATTCGTTAAACCGGTGATACAAATCTTCCCGGAATCTTCCTTTCTGGATAGCTTCATGCAGGTTTTCGTTTGTAGCAACGATGATTCTGACATCGAGTTCGATTTCTTTGGTCCCACCTATTCTTTTTACTTTACGTTCCTGCACTGTTCTGAGCAGCGCTGCCTGAATCTC
>JBQGEO010000197.1:0-3147 GCA_052039655.1 Pararcticibacter sp. | reverse complement strand
TCCTCAAGCCATTCTTGCCTGGGCTGATAAGCAGGAAACTCCCCCTTAGCTTGTTTTTGAGAAAGTGCCAGCAGGACTTCCCCGTTAACTGGAGAATCAATGTTAACACTAACGAAAGTCCCTCCGGTTCTCAAAACGCTTATCGCTTTGAGACGCTCGGTATTGTCTCTCTGGGGTGATGCTTCCAGCACTAAGTCAATATCGGTTACCAATTCTTCAAACTTTTGACTCGTATAGTCCAGCACTTCATCAGCGCCCAATTGCCTTAAATAATTCAGGTTGCCTGCTGAGGCAATACCGATCACATATGCGCCTTTCGCTTTTGCGAACTGCACTGCGAAGGAGCCGACGCCACCTGTGGCACCCTGAATCAGAACACGCTGCCCAGCCTTAAATCTTCCATTGGCAAAAAGCGCAGTCCAGGCTGTAAGACTAGCCACTGGCACTCCCGCTGCGTGATTAAAGTCCAGGCTCTTCGGCTTAAGGGCGAACTGGTTGGCCTTAGCCGCGCAATATTCTGCGTAACTCCCGTCGCCAGGAAAATTAGGTACGCCGTAAACCATGTCTCCTTTTTTAAATGCGGTTACTTCACTGCCAACCTCAGCCACTATTCCGGCAGCATCCATTCCCAGGATAATTGGAAGCTTAAGAAAGGGACGCAAAAAATCATTGCCCCCTTGTCTAACCACCCAGTCTGCCGGATTTATTCCACTGGCAAACACCTGAACTAAAATTTCATCTGATGCTGGTGCCGGTCTTACAACATCTTCAATTTGCAAAACCTCGGGTCCCCCAAAGCTATGGATCCTAATTGCTTTCATAACTATTATCTTTTGCACAAAGTTATTTAGTGGTATTAAAACCCATTTAGCTGTATTTCGCTTTAGTTTAGCCTAAAATGCCAAACTGTAGCTGCCCGGCCTGGAGGGGGAGTATATTGTAAATCGGATTGCTGTATTTGGAATGGCTTTTAGTAACCGCAGGCACACTAGCCATTGCAACATTATTTTAACAAATCCGTACAAGCAGATTTGCAATATCTTATATGAGTAAAATTAGCAGGATTATCCTATTTATTCTCCTCTCTGCAGCCACTTTTGCAGCAAAGGCCCAAAGTGTGGTCATGCCCTCTATGCAAGCAGTGCAGTACAGGCCTCGGGTGACGATTCAGTTGCAGGTCTTACGATATCTACCGGCGTGGCGGTTGAAGCGGTTGTAAGTGTAACAGGGATTCCCGGAACAACGCTCACTGAACGCGGAGTATGCTGGTCAACAAATAACAATGCAACGACAAGCGATTTCAAATATATATATCCATCAAATAATCTTACGACTTACACTCATTACATTACGACGATGGCGACTGGCAATATATAACTATGTACGAGGGTATGTAATAGCCGGAGGTGTAACTTATTATGGGAATGAGCTGCCGATGGCTATATTCTATTATACGGGAGCGGAGCAGACGTTTCCCGTTCCGGCGGGTGTGACATCAGCAACCATCAAAGTTCTCGGAGCAAAAGGAGGGGGCTCTTATTACTCTTCTGCTGCAAACGTTGCAGGTGGCAACGGAGCTTCCATGAAAGGGACCTTTGCTGTTACGCCTGGTGAAGATATTACTGTTATTGTGGGGCAAAGGGGAGGAGACGGTTACCCTTTGGGGGGACCCAAGGGTGGCGGAGGAGGTGGCGGCTCATACAACGCCGCTCCGGTAGCGACGCAAACTAATTACTCGGGTTACAATCCGACTGATGGTGTTGCTATTATTACCTGGTAGATTTATCAGAACAAACCATTTTCTTTCTGCCATTCGGCAAAAGACTTTTCAAGCGTTTGCAACATTGTATCAGGCTGTTGCGCTCCTGCTATGGCATATTTGCGGTTCACTACGAAAAAAGGAACGCCTCTTGCGCCTAATGTCTGTGCATCCCGGCTGTCGTCCTCAACTTTCTGTGCATACAAAGGGTCTGTCAACGCTTGATTGATTTCGCTTTCCGTTAAGCCAGTTTCTTTTCCTAACTCAATGAGAGTGGTATTGTCATTCAGGTTTTTACCTTGTGTAAAATAGGCGTGAAAGAATGTTTCTTCCGCTTTTTCACCCAATCCCCTGGTTTTGGCAAATTGTATTATACGCTGCCCTTTCAGTGAATTAGTAACACGGGCTTTGTCCAGATTATATTCAAGTCCTACACTTTTTGCGTATTGTACCAGGTCCTGGTGCATCTTTTTAGACTGCTCATAGCTCATTCCCTTGCGGTCGGCTACAAACATATATATATCATCCTGGTACTTCGGAACTTCGGGCATAGCAGGGTCAAGCTGAAAGCTTTTCCATTCTATTTCCAGTAGTTCTTTATCCGGGAACTGCGATAAAGCTTTCTCAAAATCACGTTTTCCGATATAACAGAACGGACACATGATGTCTGACCAGATTTCTATTTTCATTTTATTTTCCATTGTAATACTTTTTGTTTCTGTGATTGGTTTCTGTTGTTTGTCCTGACTACAGGCAATACATTATTTTTCATAATTCAGTTTCCGGAAATAGTAATAGGACACCGCAAGCACTGCAAAGGGAACAAGCGGAGCAACGCCTTTTACAAATCCATCGACAATACCGTGAGCCAAACTTGCGGACAATAAGAGTATACCGAAACCCACATAAGCCCATTCTTTGAACATCGCCGGAATAGCCGGAACAAGGATCATAATAGCTCCCACGATTTTCAGGATATCCAATTCAAGAGGAAAATAATAGGGAAACTGTAAACTTTTGACCGACTGTATTAAATACTCTCTTGGTGCGAAGTATGAAGGTAATACAATCAAAACCATTGCAATAATGGTTATGATCCAATAGGTTCGTTTTGCCCTTTTGTCAGGGTTTTGGGCGAAGTCAATGTGTTTTATCATTTTAAGTAATTAATTATGTGAAAAGTAAGTTTGATGTTTTTTGCTCTTAGCTGTAACCCATTTGACCGGGCTTAGATAAGCTGTCGTAATTGTCTCTGTTTCCTTTTTGTGTACATTTCTTTTTCAACATTTTTAATAATACAAAAATATGTACATTTGCTTACATAATGTAAGCAGTTACCTAAATGTAAGCGGTAACCTTAAGGTAAGCAGCATGGCAGATAAATTTCC
>JBQGEO010000196.1:0-3207 GCA_052039655.1 Pararcticibacter sp. | reverse complement strand
GTAAAGCCGTTTGCAAGATTATCTCTGTCAATAACCAGGAAGAGAGCTTCTTTGTTACTTGCCAGCGCTTTGTTATCCATTCTGTGCAGATCCCAAATCACGTTCTTTGAAGCATCGGAAGCTGTACTGCCAAAGCGGTTTTTCATGAGAGCATACCGGCTTCCGTTAAGTACATTACCCGCAGATGCTATTGCGTCGTCAAACTTGCCCAAAGAAAGATTAATTTTCGTGAGCAAGTGGCTTACAGCCCCCTTTGTCACTTCACCTTTCATTACATCGTCCGACACCCAGGTTTGGGCAAACTCCAGATCTTCCTTCATTTTTTGAAGGATCACTTCCCTTTTTGTGGAGTAATAGTCGTCACGTGGGGTGGAGATATCTTTAAGGTTCAATGGAACATCGCCAAACTGATGGACCAGACGGTAATAAAAATAAGCACGGTAGAAATATGCTGATCCTAATATCGCATTACGTTCCGCGTCAGAAGCATATTTTGCATTATCTATGTTTGTGATGATCGTGTTTGCGTATCTAACCCCTCTGAATTCTTCGGTCCAGTACCACCCAACTTTGTTATAGTCGTTATTATTTAATTCAGCGTCGGGAGTAATGCGGGTGATCAGGTCTTGTGCATTAGTGCTTTTGTCAGTAGTCCCATCGACTGCTACATCCGAAAAAAGCGACTCTGTCAGCATTGGCGCTGCATCTCCAAAAAATTCCTGCCGCGTAGTTGCTCCCAAATTATTCAATGCAGCTTTCATAGCCGCAACATTATTTAAAGACGTAGAGGGAGCATACTGGGATAAAAGATCTGAATCAAGATACGACTCTTTACATCCGCCAGCAGCCAGCAAAACGGCCGAAATTGCAATAACACCTATTCTTTTATATAGAGTTCTCATATGATTGATCAAATTAAAGTGAAACATTAAGCCCTAAAGTGTAATACCGCGGCGTCGGTCCGTCATTCTGCGGATCCCAATAATCCCACGTTGGAGCATATAGTGCCGCGTTATTAACATTCAGATAGACCTTAGCACTTTTTACCTTTAATTTTCCTGCCAGGTACTGAGGCAGTGAATATGCGACTGCAACAGTATTCAACCTGATGAATGAGTTATTCCTCCATACGTTGAAACTTGCTCCGCTAAGTCCTGAATTTAACCGTGCAAAATCGTTTATTGGATTAGAAGGCGTCCAGTAGGGCAGTATATAGGAACTGGACCGACCGAAACCTACGCTTCCAGGCTGATTCTTGGCCTGATTAAACTGTTTTTTCTGTCCCCAATTGGACAACAGCTGAAAAGAAAAATCAATGTTTCTGAGTAGATTGAACTCGTTTCTTAATGCCCACACGAATCTTGGTGTCTTGTACCCTATAAACTGCTTATCGAGATCATTATAGGTATAATTTCCATCTACGTCCTGTAGTTTAAAATCGCCGGCTTTGATGCCTTTATTAAATTTATTGGCTTCTTCCAATTCACTTTCCTGCCAAACTCCTAAAATCCTGTAATCCCATATCACGTCTACATCTTTTCCTATAAACCACCCGTTACCCGGTTCATCTGAGGTAGTTGCAAGCCGTTCAATTTTGTTGCGGTTGAAGAAGAAATTAAGTGATGTATTCCAGGTGAATTTCTCAGTCCTTACGTTCTTGCTGTTCAAACTCAGCTCTAATCCTGTATTCTTGATTGCTGCCAGATTTGAAAAAACATTGTCGTATCCTGAAACATTTGTCAGAGTAGGTTTTACCAGCAGGTCACGGGTTCTTTTATCGTACACGTCAATTGAACCGCTTAACCGGTCATGCAGAACAGAGAAATCCAAACCAGCATTAAGCGATTTAGTTTGTTCCCATTTCAGGTTGTCATTTCCCATCCGGTTTCCGTTTCTGACAGTGTTTGCTTCAAGTGCAGTACCACTGTTATTCACAAGTTGGTACTTTCCTATAGTAAGCAGCTGCAAAGCGGCATAAGGATCTAATGTTCCGTTATCCGGATTCCGTAACTCTCTGTTGCCGTTAATCCCATATGAAAGTCGTAGTTTACCATAATCCAGCCAGTTGAGTTTACCTTTCATAAATGGTTCTTCTGTAAAAGTCCAGGCAAAAGCGGCCGACGGGAAGGCTGCCTCCTTAAAGTTCGCCCCAAATACCGAATAGCCGTCCTGTCTGATTGAAAGAGTCAGATTATACCTTTGCATAAGGCTGTAGTTCAACCTGCCCATCAAAGCATTTCCTGTCGCAACTTTGTCTTCTGCGTCTACGGTAGCCTTAATTCCACTTGACAAATTATGATATCCTAAGACATCGCTCGGCACGAACCCCTCATTTCCGGCCTGTGTCCACCATGTTTGATATTTTTCAGCATTCGCAAGAAGTGTCACATCAATAGTATGGATTTTATTGAAGGTCTTGTTCCACTTTAGCAAATTGTCTGCCTGCCAGTTGTACCGGGTTTCATTGGCGCGGGTAACCGAACCGCCCGGAGTCGTAACATTTGGATTATTAGTCGAACTATGATTGAAGGTACGATACATATCTATTCCCGGGCTAAAGTTTAGCTGATATGTGATCCCGAAGGGCAGGTCAACTTTGGTATACAAACTACCGAAAATTGTATTCTGCCTGTTCAACCGGGAATTATAGGTCATATCAAGGAAGGGGTTCCTTGCATTTAGTCCGTTGTCATCTGTAGGAATTCTCCTTAATTTGCCGTCTGCTGTATACATATCGCCATAAGGAGAAAGACTTGTTAACTGATTCCAATCGGCCTCAATGGCTCCTTCGTCCCTATCAGCATATTGAAAATTTAATCCAACAGTTAAAAACTTCGCTGCCTTACCTTCCAGATTGACTCTGGCCCTGAATGTACTAAACTCGCCCCCTTTGATCAGATTCTCATTCTTAAGATATCCGAGAGACATATAATAGCTTACTTCCTCCTTTTTGCCGGACATACTTACCGTATGATCCTGACGCAGACCAGTTCTGAAAATCTCATCATACCAATTAACCGTTTTTCCTGCCAGATAATTGGCCTTTTCATTCGCAACTAAACCAAGACGGTTTAACCAGAGATCCGTAGGATCACCGCTCTGACCGTTCAGCCATTGGGTGAGACTTACTCCTTCCGGCAGATTATCCGGGTTATCGTATAAATACGAAGGCGTTGCGGCTCCGCTCCTCATCACGTCAGCTCTCCA
>JBQGEO010000195.1:0-3110 GCA_052039655.1 Pararcticibacter sp. | reverse complement strand
TATTTCGAGAAATTCAGAACAGATGGGGTAGAGTATGATATCTATATCGGGCAGTCAATCGCTCCGCATCACCCTTTCAATCTTTTATATCTCAAAAACCTTAGATTGTGGCAGCTCAGGTCAATGGCTGAGCTGGCCAGGTTGACACATTCACTGTTGACGCAGACTCCGATCCCGCTTCAAACCACCCAGTTGATCTTCGTACATACTACGCCTATTGATATCAGCTTCAGAAATGATGAAAGACGGTTTGATGTGGAAGGAGCTTACAATATCCGGTATGAGATCATCAAGAAGCGAATAGATAAAGTAAGTATTAAAGGCAGTTCAGAGCGCCTTACCCAACCTGGCAAGATAGCTCTTGTTTACTTTAACGACCGCGAAATGGAAGAGTATCTTCAGTTTATTGCTTATCTTCAGGAACAGGGATATCTCGGTAAACCGATAGAATTCCTTGAGCTGGATGAGCTGCAGGGAGTATCGGGCTTAAAAGCGATCAGGGTTTCCGTTCTTTATAATTGATATTAACTTATGCCTGTGAAAAATCTGTTTTATAGTATCTTCCTTACAATTGGCTTTACCTTACTTGCAGCAGTGTCACCCGGGCAGGTGAAAACCGGAACATCCGACAGTATCACCGTTGCTATTGAACCGGGATACGACAGGGTGAGCAGTTCACATCGTTTCTGGCTTGGAGAGAATTACAGGAAATTATGGGCTACGCCGGTTAAAATGCGGGTGCTTGACATCGGGAAGGAAAAAGGCGGTTTAAGTGTAGTGAAAATCGGAGGTGGAATGCAAACGCGGTCTCTCAGGCTGAAAGATGCTTCAGGCAGAGAATGGGTATTGCGTACTATACAGAAATATCCGGAAAGGGGACTTCCGGAGAATCTGCGGCCAACTATAGCAAAAGACATTTTACAGGACCAGGTATCAACGGGCCATCCTTACGGTGCCCTGGTGGTTCCTCCTTTGGCTGAAGCATTGAGTTTGCCTCACGCTAAGCCGGAAGTGGTTTACGTGGCAGATGATCCCGGACTTGGAGAATACAGGAAGGATTTTGCTAATGCGGTTTATTTGTTTGAGGAGAGGACCCCGGACGAGGCGGATAAGACAGATAACACCGATAAAGTGCAGAGAAAGGTGGAAAAGGATAATGATGTCAGGATAAATCAGAAACTGGTGCTCAGGGCCCGCTTACTCGACTTTCTGGTGGGCGACTGGGACCGGCATGAAGATAACTGGCGCTGGCTTCCGGATAAATCAAAAGGAGAAACGGTCTATTCCCCTGTACCAAGGGACAGGGATAAAGTATTTTATAAAACTACCGGTGTTTTTCCATGGATATTATCTCATCAATGGTTAAAATCAAATCTCCAGCCCTATGGGGAAGAGATCCGGGATGTTAAGGGATGGAACTTTAATGCACGGTATTTTGATCGTTACGTCCTCAATTCTCTTGATGAAGACGACTGGAAAGCGGAGGCAGACTTTGTTAAAAGAACCATAACAGACTCACTGGTAGAAGCGGCAGTTCGCCTGATGCCCGACACCATCTACAGGCAGAACGGAAAGGAGCTTGAAAGGATATTCAAAGCACGCCGTGATAACCTGGAAGCTATGGCACTTGATTATTACCGGTTTCTGGCCCTGACAGTTGATATTCCGCTTTCGGCTTCAAGCGAGTTGATATTCATCAGTTATACTGAAGGGGACGGCACCAGCCTTTCTGTTTTCAACAGGAAAAAGAACGGTTCCCGGGGGCGGCTTCTCTATAAGCGTGTTTTCAATCCGTCCCTGACAAAAGAGATCAGGATCTACGGAATAGGTGGGGATGATGTATTCCACGCTGAAGGATCCAATGTCTCGAAGATCCGGGTCAGGCTTATTGGAGGAACAGAGGCCGACAGTTTTTACGTAAATAAAGACGTAAAGAACAAACGCAGGATATATATTTATGATAATCCATCCCACGCAAATATTGCTGCGGCCGGCCGGCCGGTGAAATTACGCTTATCGGAGGATAGCCTTGTAAATTCTCTTAACAGGAAAAGTTTTAAGTATGACCGCTTCGGCCCTATGGCAATGGTCAATTATAATATTGACCAGGGTATCCAGTTACGGGCTGGAATTATTTATGAGAAACAGGGCTTTCGAAAAGAGCCGTTTGCCGTTAAACACGAGATATGGGGAAATTATTCAACCGGGAGAAACTCGTATATTATAAATTACGAGGGACAGTTTACAGGCATTGCCGGTAAAAACGACCTTAGTGTTCATGTTGATTCCTGGGGTCCCAATAATGTGTCGAATTTCTTCGGACTGGGAAATGAAACCGCCTTCATAAGAGATGAGGGGCGGGGTATGAGCTATTACAGGAACAGGTACGATTATATAAAGACATCTGTAAGGCTGAACCGCAATCTGACTCCGCAGTTAAGAGTGAATGCCGGTATCGGGGGGGAGTTCTATTTCAGCCAGCGGAGTGATAACGGTATGAGGTTTTTTAATGACTTTAACCAGTCAAATCCGGGAGAGGAGGTCTTCGCCGACAGGTCGTTTGCCGGACCTGTCGCGGGGCTTAAATATGATACCCGGAATGATGCATCTGTTCCGTCCTCAGGCATCCTGTGGAATACCAATTTTACCGCAAAAAGACAACTGAACGGCGATGCCAGCTATGGCAGGCTTGAGTCTGAATTTAACGTGTACTTTAACCTTGCCGATTCCAATCTGGTCGTGGCGAACAGGGTAGGGGGCGGGACAACTTTCGGAAGTCCTGCATTCTTTCAAAGGATGCAGCTTGGAGGAGTGAGGAGCCTCAGGGGCTTCCATACAAACCGCTACACTGGAAAAAGTATGGTATATCACAATCTCGATCTGCGTTTGAAGTTGTTTCATTTTACGTCATGGCTTTTACCGGGATCGGTAGGTATGATCGGATTTCATGATATGGGGCGAGTATGGATGACGGGTGAGAAATCTGATAAATGGCATCATGGATACGGAGGAGGAATATACATTGTGCCCGCAGAACTGATCGTGATCCAGGGGGCAGTTGGATTTTCAAGAGAAGGGTCCCTGCCTTATATTTCTATAGGTTACAGCTT
>JBQGEO010000194.1:0-12561 GCA_052039655.1 Pararcticibacter sp. | reverse complement strand
AGCGGGGCCGCTTCAGGTTTCAGGGTTACGACCTTCACAACGAAGCGAGAAGTATCAATGTCACACAAAGTGAAAACGGAACCAGGGTAGAGTCAGGCAGCAACCGCTTAACACGCTACTTTTTATTCTCTTTTGCTTATCGCCTGAACAAGTTTGCCGGAGGCGTACAGGATGGCCCGCGTGATGGAGATCGCAGGAGAGAGGGCGGCTTCAGGGGCGGCCCTCCAATGGGATTCTGATAGCAGCTTAATTGTTTTGCCCGGTCACTGCTTTTGGTGCCGGGAAATAATCAATGCCATCTCCGTTTTTAAAAAACGAGTTGATCGTAACGGGCAAACGGCCGTTTGCCTGCATTATTCCGGCTATTACTTTGGTCGCCGCTCTTTGTTGCTCAAGTCCGTTCTGGTAATTAAGGAGGATCGTTTTACTCGATTCAAGCCCGGGCAGGCCGGCAATGGTGTAGGGGTTTGCGAAAACACAGGACACAGTATTTAGCTTTGCGAGTTCGGCAATAAAAAGCTTGAGTTCGCTGTTGTAATCCAGTTTGCTCTGAGGCCGTTTCCGGTAATCGTGAATAGCAAGAACGATCTGATCATACTTTCTCAATTCTTTAAGCATCGCTGAGATATCCCTGGACGAGGCTATCTTAGAAAGGATAAAGTTCATCGAATTCGGAAAATATCTTTTCAGCTCATTTTGAAAGGGAGTCACCTCTGTGACGCCCAGGCTTATGATGGCAGTCCTGCCCAGGGTATTCATGCTTTTCAGCATGCTGTCGCTCTTCAGGACAGTCACAGATGCATCTGCCAGGCGCTGATTGAGGGCAACAGACTCGGAGCGGTTGAGCTTTGCAATAAGGCCTGTGGTATCCGCAGGACTGAAATGGTTCAGTCCCACCCAGTATTTCGCTTCCAGGACCTTCTTTACTGATTCGTGTATCCTCTCCTTGCTTATAAGCCCTTTCCTGACCGCTTTTTTCGTAAGCTTGATCGCACGGTGAGTATTTTCAGAAAGTTCGATAATGTCATTACCTGCAATGATCGCTTTTACATCGGCTTCTCCATCGGGGAAATATTTGGTGACACCCTTCATTTCCATCGCATCCGAAACAATTAATCCCTTAAATCCGAGTTCCTGCTTCAGGATGCCCGTAATAATGGGGGCTGATAGCGTAGAAGGAAGATGTGCGGTAGTGTCAAGGGACGGTATGTTCATATGAGCGATCATAACGCCTGCCGCTCCGGCTGCAATCAGCCTCCGGAAGGGAACAAGCTCAAGGGAGTCGAGCCTCTCACGGCTGAATTTGAGTATGGGGAGGTCGTAATGCGAATCGACATTCGTATCTCCGTGCCCGGGAAAATGCTTTAAGCTGGTCAGTATGCCGCCGTCCTGCATACCGCTCATATATGCCAGTGCTTTGCTGGCCACATTGTATTTATTGTCTCCGAATGACCGGTAGCCTATTACAGGATTAGCCGGGTTGTTGTTGATGTCAGCTACAGGGGCAAAGTTAAAATGCATTCCCATCAGCTTAAAATCTTTGGCCACCTCTCGTCCCATCTGGTAGATCAGAGAAGAATCTTGTATGGCGCCGAGGCTCAGCTGGTAAGGAAATGATAGAGTACTGTCCAGCCGCATTCCAAGTCCCCATTCTGCATCCATCGCAATAAGCAAGGGCGTCTCGGAAATAGTTTGATAGTAGTTGGTCAAAGCTGCCTGCCTTACCGGGCCTCCCTGGAAGAAGACCAGCCCTCCTACCTTGTCTCTTTTGATCATCGAAGCAACAGAGTCCTCAAATGCTTTACCCTTGTCTGTATGTGCCCGGATAAAGAATAGCTGGGCGATGCGCTCCCTTTTGTTCAGGCTGTTAAAGACTGAATCTACCCATTGCTGCTGGCCGGCACTGGTCCCTGAAAAAGGATTCCGCGACTGGCTTATCGCAATATGGAAAAAAGCGGAGAAAAGGGCTGTCAGTAAAATGGGCCGGTTGGCAATCATATTCAATATTTTCGGTCAAAAATAACTTGCTGATCTTATTTGTAAAATAAGCTATCAGTCTTTTTGTTTTGATAAGGTCTCAGGGATATAAAAAAAGAGGGTATCAGCTTGCTGACACCCTCTTAAATCAATTCTCAGATCCTTATCTCGTAGTCGTAGTATCTGTACCAGATCCTGTACCCATTCCTGTGCCTGTACCTGTGGTATCGGTGGTGGTTCCGGTGTCAGTACCTGTTTCAGTTCCTGTACTGGTGTCAGTAGTTCCTGACTGGCCCTCTCTGCTTGAAGAGCATGCTGCAAGGCCAAGTGAGGCAGATAGCAGCAGGATAAATGCTTTTGTTTTCATAGTGTCTTATTCAATTGTTAAGGGATTAATTATAGGATGTAACAAATAAGATGGCTTATAGATTTAAAAAATAAAATTATTTCAAAGTTAAATATGTATGTAAAAGAGCTTTACGCAAAATACAGGTTCAGAAGATAAAGCACCTCCAGCTGCTGTTAACAAATTTTAAATATAAGCCTTTTTAAAAGTGTCAATTTTTATTTTAATAAAGAAATGTGCCTATTTGTATGAAAATTTCATAAAAATTGAATTTTTATTTCTTATATTTCAATTTGTGTGTATATTTGTTGAGAAATAAAAAATAAGTGTTATGAAAAAGTTAATTTATGCAGCCGCGTTTGTTCTGGCTTTATCTGTGAAAGGTTACGCAGATGATAAAAACAAAACTGACAACAAGGAATCCGAAGTGTCTTACTTCGCGTCTAATAATTTCCTTAGCAAGTATCAGGGAGCAACCAATGTAAGCTGGACTGTAACGTCTCAATTTCAGAAAGCTTCTTTCTCATTAAACGGAGTGAAGATGGCTGCCTTTTTTGACTCAAACGGAGATTATATTGCTACTACCCAGTACGTAGGTTTCGATCAGCTTCCGGGAATAAGCAAAAGCCGCTTAAACAAGTATTATAAGGATTACGCAGTTGAAGAGGTTGTCAGATACGACTTTGACGGACAGGAAGATTCGCATCTTTATCTCCTTACAGGTAAAAGAAACTACAATACGATCTATTTCGCGAGCTTAAAGGGTAAGAATGAGAGCATCGTGGTGAAGGTTACTCCTGACGGAGAAGTTTCCTACCTTAAAAGCCTTTAATATCTGGTACTTACTACCGGTGGTAACCCGGTTCCGTTCCTTATTTCTTTTGGTTATGTTTAGCAGGCGAGGGTGACCCTCTCATAGGCAGAGGTGTTCAGGATGGCTTTTTTCAAAATTTCCCTTGCCCTGCATAAGCTGGCCCTTGATGCCAGTTCAGTAATATCAAGCATATCCGCAATTTCCCTGTGTGAATAACCATCGATTGCATGAAGTGTAAAGACTGTCCGGTAATTGTTTGGTAAAGTCCTTACCAATCCGAGCAGGTCTTTCGCTTCTAATTGATTCTCTGTAAATTCAAAAGATACCTGGAATGCTTCAGCGCCTATTTTTTCCGCGGGCAGATACCGCTGCCTTCTTCTGTAACTTTCAATGCCAGTGTTGACCATTATTTTCCGGAGCCATCCTTCAAAAGAGCCATTATGCTTATAGGTGGATATTTTTTCAAATATCTTGATAAAACCTGTTTGTAATATATCTTCGGCATCTGCTTCATCAAGTGCAAACCGGAGGCAAATGCTGTACATCCTGGATGCATAGGTCCTGTATAACATTTCCTGTTGTCTGGCATCCCTTTTCAGACAACCTTCAATCATTCTATTCAATCCGGCAAAACGATCAATTGTATTCATCTTCCTGTTTTCTTGCTAATGCGATGCCAATCGCAAAATCGCTCTTAATGGTCTTTTAAAACCGGTTTTGTTCCCTGGAGGTGTTCGTAAACGCACAATTGCCGGGCATTATCGCACGCCGGCGGATAGGAGTTTAGACGCGTAAATTATTTTAATAAAATCCTGAATATTATAAAGATAATTGTCAAATTAGCGGTTACCTAATGCTGTATAAGAAGAAAATTTTATTTATATGCGTGTTTAACTGCTTTTATTCGGTTCTTTTCGCTCAAAAAGCAGTTATATGCGGAATGATAGTAGATTCTTCAGGATTTTGTGTTGAATCTGCAACTGTAAGCCTTATCAGACTTCCTGATTCCGTTTCTATGGAAAGTTTGAAGAGCAGTAAAGAGGGGCTGTTTCGTTTTAATAAAGTTCCACGTGGAGAATATTGTATTATCTCAGCTTATGTTGGCCATAACCGGAGCCTTAACGGACCATATCACATTCTCTCTGCGGATACGTTGATTTACGTGCGCGTAACCTTGACAAAACAAGTAAAGGTACTGGATGAGGTGGAAGTCCACCCTGGTATTTCTTTTGTCGAACAGGGGCCGGGTAAAACGGTGCTCAATGTTGACAAGATGATCAGCTCGTCGGGGAATAGTGCTTTTGATGTCCTCCGCAGGGCTCCGGGAATCTTAATAAGCCAGGATGGAAGCATTACGATGAGGGGGAGGCAGGGAGTAACCCTCACGATGGACGGTAAGGCTGTAACCCTGTCATCGGCAGATGTTGTGGAACTGCTGAAGAATACCAGTGCAGAATTGCTGGATAAAATAGAACTGATCAGTAACCCTTCCTCTGCTTATGATGCTTCAGGCAGCGGAGGAGTCATTAACCTGAAATTAAAAAAGAACAAGAGTATCGGCACGAATGCTACTCTCTCTGCCGGGACAGGCTATGGGGAGAATTATAAGTTCAATTCCTCGATTGTGCTAAATCACCGGCAAAAGGCATTTAACGTTTTCACCAGCTGGGCCCTTAATGACAGCAAGAGAACAGACAGATATCTTCTTAAAAGATACGTCGGTTCAGGAGATGCCCTGACAAGTTTTAATGTCAGTAATCACGATATAAAATCGGTCGTGAACCATAATCTCAAAGCTGGTGCTGATTTCTATCTTTCCGGATCTCAGACAATAGGTTTCATGTATACAGGCGCGTTTAACAGGATGTATTCTGATGAAGACAACAAAACCCTGATCGGGTATGGCATGCCCGGTAAGGATTCACTCGTCCTTACTTATTCTGATGAAAAAAGGGCCATTTCCAACAATGCATTTAATTTAAATTATAAATTCATTTTTGATGTCACCTCTTCCCTGAATATCGACTTTGACTATCTCCGGTATACCAGGAGATCGGATGAGGCATTGCTGTATTACTTTTATAACGATGACAGGGAGCTGTATAGATCTGCACAGGGCCTGATGAACCGGACTCCATCACATATTAGCATCCGGTCTGCTAAGCTTGATTACTCAAAAACGTTTGGGGCTGGTGTTAACTTCCAATCTGGGCTTAAAAGCAGCTTTGTAAGCAATGACAGCAAGCGACTTGTCAGCGATATAGATGATGAGTCTTGGCTGAAGCAGTCTTTCGTACCTGACGAATCTGACTTTAAAGAGTACATCCATGCGGCTTATGGTAATTTGAGTAAGGAATATCCCAACAAGACACGTATAGAGGCAGGTGTAAGAGGCGAGTATACCCGAACGTTCAGTTCTTCCTGGTCGGGCAGCAGCGTGAAGAAAAGCTATTTTAATTTATTCCCCTTTCTGAGCCTTTCTGCAATGGCAGCCCCCGGCCACAGGGTTTCTCTGGTTTACAACCGGCGCATCTCCAGGCCTGCTTATGACGATCTGAATCCGTTCAGGTATTTTCTGGATCAATATACATACAGGGAAGGAAACCCCTACCTCCGCCCCGAATATTCGCAGTCCCTGGAGTTATCAGATGTTTACAAAGAGAACTTTACAGTGACCTTGTCATGTAACGCTGTAAAGGATTATTACCTGACATTCGCTTTGCAGAATGATACTACCCGGATAAGCAGTTCTGTTAAACGGAATCTCGACTGGTTTAAAAGCGTGGGAGCCGAGCTGACCTATCGCCTGGCAGTTGCCGGATGGCTCAGTTCTGATCTGAACCTGCAGGGCTATATCCGCAGATTTAAGTCAGACGAGGTGTTGTCATTTCTCAGGAACAGTACTTATTTTGCTTTCAGCTCAGTTAACTCAATAAAGTTCAGGAAGAAATATACTGGTCAGTGCAGCTTTAGCTATGAATCACCTACTGTGTCCGGGATGTTCAACTTTAAACCGGTGTATGTTCTGGATCTTGGTGTAGGCCGGTCATTTTTGAAAAATAACGGAATGATACGGGTATCCCTTACGGATGTATTTAATTCAGACCGGAGCCGTTACTATTCCGGGCTCAGCCAGCTGGTACTATCGGGAAATCAGAAAATGGAAACCCGGGTCGTCAGGGTGAACCTTTCCTACAAACTGGGCTCGAGGTCAGTTTCCTCCGGTTCAGCAAGAGATGGTAGTAATGATTCTGAAAGGAAAAGGGTGGTTAATTAGGTGCTGAAGGGAATTCCTGCTATACTTGTATGAATAAAACGTTATGACAACTGAAGACTTGTATCAGCTATATAAAGAGCACCGGGTAATCTGTACCGACTCGAGGAATGTTACGCAGGGATGTCTTTTTTTTGCGTTAAAAGGAGAGAGCTTTGACGGGAACGCCTTTGCTTCAAAAGCTATCGGAGAAGGTGCTGCCTTTGCGGTGATCGACAACCCTGAATTTAGTAAAGGAGAGAAGTACCTGCTGGTGGATGATGTTCTGCAGTCCCTGCAGCAACTGGCCCTTTATCACAGGCTGCAGCTTTCTGTTCCCGTTATAGCCATCACAGGAACGAATGGTAAAACAACCACCAAAGAGCTGTTTAAATCGGTTTTGTCCCAGCAATACCACACCTCTGCCACTGCGGGAAATCTGAACAATCATATAGGTGTTCCCCTGACGCTGCTTTCTATAGACAGCACTGTTGAAATCGCTATCGTTGAAATGGGCGCCAATCATCAAAAGGAAATTGAGTTTTTGTGCACAATTGCCAGGCCAACTCACGGCCTGATCACGAATGTCGGAAAAGCGCACCTGGAGGGCTTTGGTGGATTTGAAGGGGTTAAAAAAGCAAAGGGGGAACTTTATGAATATCTCAGGAATAATGGAAATACTGTTTTCCTCAACAGTGACAATTCCCATTTAAAAGAAATGTATGGCGCTCACTCTGGGGAGAAGCTCATTCTTTATGGAAACGGGGAAGGAAGTGTGGTCAATGGCAGAATAGTGGAAAACGATCCTCTCCTGACTGTCGAATGGCAGTATTCCGGAAAAACGTATACGGTGAAGACCCATCTCACCGGCGCTTACAATCTTGAGAACATTCTGGCAGCTATCGTGACAGGCCTCCACTTTGGCTTGTCTCCGGAGCAGGTCAATAAGGGTATCAGGGATTATGTGCCTGGAAACAACCGTTCTCAGATAGTGCTGAAGGGATCCAATACTGTTATTTGCGATTATTATAACGCCAATCCTTCCAGTATGCATGTCGCGCTGGAAAACCTGGGCTCTATTTCCGCTGCTAAGAAGGTGATTATACTGGGAGATATGTTTGAGCTGGGTGAAGAAGCAGCTGCAGAACACAAGGGGGTGCTCGAAAAAGCAATGACACTGAACACTGTAGAGAGCATTTTCATCGGGCCTGAATTCTTTCGTTACCGGGACGATTACAAGGGAAGGTTTTTTGAAAGTGTCAGGGAAGCTGCAGATGCCTTTGCTGCCTTAAACATTCAGGATGCTGTCGTTCTTGTAAAGGGATCGAGGGGAATGAAACTGGAGCAGCTGGTTTCGGTTTTGTAGGATCGAAGGTAGCCAGGAAGATCCTGAATGAAGAACTCTCTGGAACGATATCAATAAAAAAGGCCTGAGGATCAGGCCTTTTTTATTGATATTATTTCTTTCCAAAAGGAGCCTTAGGCATCCCTCTCATCATCTTAGCCATGGCAGCCGGATTACTGAACTGCTTCATCACCTTCCGCATATCTTCAAACTGCTTGATAAGCTTGTTTACTTCCTGGATATTGGTGCCCGAACCATTTGCAATCCGTGCCCGGCGGCTTGGATTAATGGAATCGGGATTTTCCCGCTCAAATGGGGTCATGGATTGAATGATAGCTTCAATAGGTTTGAATGCATTGTCATCTATGTCAACGTCTTTGATTGCCTTGCCAACACCCGGGATCATGCCCATCAGGTCCTTCATATTACCCATTTTCTTGATCTGCTGGATCTGGCCGATGAAGTCGTTGAAGTCGAATTTATTCTTTCGGATCTTCTTTTGCAGTTCCGCTGCCTGCTTCTCATCAAACTGTTGCTGTGCTCTTTCAACGAGTGAAACAACGTCACCCATTCCCAGAATACGCGAAGCCATACGTTCAGGATAGAAGACATCAAGCGCCTCCATTTTCTCACCTGTTCCGATAAACTTGATGGGCTTGTTTACAACCGATTTGATAGACAAAGCAGCACCACCCCTGGTATCCCCGTCAAGCTTTGTGAGTACCACCCCTGTAAAGTCAAGACGGTCATTGAACGCTTTCGCTGTGTTAACTGCGTCCTGACCAGTCATGGAGTCAACAACGAAAAGGATTTCATGCGGATTCGTGCTGGCCTTCACCGCAGCAATCTCGTTCATCATTTCTTCGTCTACTGCCAGTCGTCCGGCTGTATCGACGATCACAACATTGTGGCCATTCTTTTTCGCTTCGGCAATCCCCTCTTTTGCAATTCCAACCGGGTCTTTCGACTCCAGGTTAGCGAATACAGGGACACCGATCTGTTGTCCGAGTACCTGCAGCTGATCAATAGCTGCGGGACGGTATACGTCGCCTGCAACCAGCAGAGGCTTTCTGCCCTTTTGTGTTTTAAGGAAATTGGCCAGCTTGCCGGAGAATGTGGTTTTACCGGCACCGTTTAAACCTGCGATCAGGATAACAGTAGGATTAGCCGTCAGATCAACTTCTGTGACCGATCCGCCCATCAGCTCCGTCAGCTCATCGTTCATGATCTTGGTGAGCAGCTGTCCTGGCGATACAGAGGTTAAAACGTTCTGTCCGAGTGCTTTTTGCTTAACGTCATCAGTAAACGTCTTAGCTGTTTTATAATTTACGTCGGCGTCAAGAAGGGCTTTGCGGATCTCCTTCATTGTTTCCGCCACGTTGATTTCAGTAATAGTTCCCTGGCCTTTTAATACTTTAAAGGCTCTGTCTAATTTATCCTGTAAGTTTTCAAACATCTTTTAACCAGCTTCTAAGGGACGCAAAGGTAACGATTTTTTTCCTCTCCCCCTGACTGCGTCAATTGGGGAATTTATAGATCAATCCGAGGGCCAGAGTCTGGCTTGCCTGAATTCTATCATCCGCATCGTCGTCATAAAGCGCCACCCCTGTGACAGTCACGTTAATTAACTTATTTACTTTGGCTATCAGCGTAACATCCAGCCTCTGATCGATACTTCTGAGTTTTTCGTAATTGGCGAACATCGTGTAGCGGCTTTTCAGCGTTAGATTCTGCATCACATCCCGTTCATAACTGCTCACAAGCTGAAACGCCAGCTCATTACGGAATACCTTGCCGGTATCAACCCCGTAATTCTTGGGGAACGACTTATAAAGGTCCCTGTCCAGTACGAAAGTCTGTCTTGCTGTTCCCGTACCTATACGCAGCCAGAAATATTTGTCGGGCTTATACTCAAAACCCACCGATTCTGTTAAATAGCCGGGAGACATGAATCGCGAGATAGTGGTGGCTTCCTCTATCCCGTTCACTGTTTTATAAGAGAATCCTCTGTCAAACTGGGATTCAAAGTTCAGCGATCCGAAAAAGTTCCAGCTTTCAGACAACTTCAAACCAAGTTTGTTATCCCAGTAGATCCGGTCGGAGCTCTTTCTCTGTAACTGGCCTTTGTTTTTGATCTTTCCGTACTGAAGGATCACTTCCGAAACATAGTTGATATTCTCCTTCGTATAATCGGTCTTATAATTAAATGTCGTACCTATTGCGATAGAATTGACCCCTCCGTTCTTCCAGTTATTACTGAAAGAAGCCTGGTTCATATTCACACCGAATGTCACCCAGTTACGCCAGTAGTTCACTTTCAGGTCGAGCTTCAGATCAGGGATCTGAACCTGCTGAAGCTGCAGCACAGGTCTGCGTACGGGAAGAGAATTCTTTTTGGGGTATTCCTTCAAGTTATTTAACTGTGAAGTATCAGTTTTAACTTCCTGGCAAAGTGCTGAGAACGACAGGAATATCAGAACAGAAAGAATGTACCATTTGCCCATAATCACTGGCAAAATAAGTGAAAAAAGCCTTACTTTAAAAACTTCATTTCAAAGAAGTCAGTTCGGGAGCTGGTAAACCTCATGGTTTTTTGCCGGGTTCAAGTGGGGGAAAGCGGTAAGCCTCAGGGTCTTTCAGGTATTGTTTGTAGCTTTCTTTAATGTAGCGGATGAGGACGTAATCATTTGCCTGCAGTATAAAATTATAAGAAGGGCGGTACTGCTGCATAAAGTCATCCAGTTTTTCATCACTTATCCCCGTAGCACTCTTCACCAGCGTCCTGGTATAGCGGTAGTTAATCATCATATCCCGGTAATCCCGTTCAATAATTTCCTGCAGATACCTCGCATTCTTACCTTCTTTGCTTAAAAGGCTGTACAAAGCGTCGATACCTAGCCCCGCTCCGCCAAGCCCGTTGCTGCCCCCTGCTGAAAGCAGATCCTGGGGATCACCTTTACGATAGATATCGCGGTACTGCTCCTTAATTCTCTTTAGTCTCTCCGCCGGATTTCTGATCGTATCGGTGATCACCACTTCTCTTAGCCGGATACTCGTACGCTTGAGATAAAAGACAAGTGTGGGCTGAGACCTTACAGTCAGCGTGTCCACAGCATATCCCTCCGTAGCAGCTACCAGAGTATCGCCGGGCGCCGCCTTCGTAACAAACTCCCCTTTAATATTATTATAGAAACCCTTATGCTGTCTCAGGTTATAGATATAGACCCTGGTCACGCGTTGTTTGCTGTCGCGATCAAACACCACGCCGTCAAGCGTGCGTTCCTGTGCATTTGCATGGTAAACAACCTGGAGAAGCAGAAGTAAGAAAAATACCAATCGTTTCAAGCAGGGTAAATTTAAGATAAAAGACACACTTCGCGCCTTGTTTTACAAATATTAACCTATTTTGAAACAAGCAACAACTGCCCTGGTTTGATATCTCCGCCCTGAAGTGAATTTAAAATTTTGATCTCATCTACTGTAAGACCGAATTTTCTGCTGATGGAATACAGCGTATCGCCTGCCAGAACCTCATAGATTTTCATTGCCAGAGGCGCTTTTGCCGGTTCCGCCTGTTTTACGGCTTCCGGCTGCTTTTCTTTTATCTCTATCTGCTGCTGTACCTTTTCTTCCCGTTCAGCTTTTGCGAGGATAGTTTCCCCCCTGTCGAACCGGTCAAGACCATACCGCTCTATAAGTCCGATCAGCAGCTCCGGGTATCTTGGATTAGTAGCATAGCCGGCTTTTTTCAGGCCCTGTGCCCAGCCTTTATAATCGTTTCGGTCAAGCTGGAAAAGGAAGGCGTAGCGCTGCCTCTTCAGAAATTCGGAATGATCACGGTATGATTCTTCCGCCGAATTGTAGAATCGGAAGCATTCGCCCGGTGCATCGTCGTCCATCGCGACAGTTTTACCCTGCCATCCGGCATGGCATTTTATTCCGAAGTGGTTATTTGCTTCGCGGGCCAGCGAGCTGTTCCCGTTAGCTGATTCGAGCATCCCCTGCGCAAGAGTAATACTGGCCGGGATCCCGTTTTTATTCATTTCTTCAACAGCTATGCCTTTAAACCGTTCTATATAGCCATTGGTAGAGTAAACTTTTTCAATCTTTTCCCCTGTAATCACCTTGTCGGGTCTTTTTCCGGGTTTCATTCCTCCGGCATGTCTCCGGCTGCTGCAGGAAGCTAGAAAAGCAGCACAAAAAATCAACAGTATGTACTTTCTCATTAAAATAATCTCTTTTTAGAGACGCGGGCCCGACGATAGCAGGGGCAGTTCAACGAATATAGTTTTTCTGACGATGCTCATGTTCCCCTGCTCTATAAATGCAGCCGTTGCCCGATCTGCAGAAGGCTGCTTCTCAAGCCATTTCGCAGCTTGAGCTCTCTGACAGTGGTGCCGAAACGTTTGGCTATTTCGAGCAGCGTATCCCCTTTCCTGACCAGATACACCATAGGGCCCGACTCTTCTTTTTCCTTTTCCTCTTCGTATTTAACCGGTGTTAATACCGAAAAGGCAGCCGGATTGTTTGCATTGCTGTCAAGTTCATATAAATGATACTTTTTGATGATCGCCGTCACCTGGCTTGCCCACGTTCTGCTGTGCGCATATCCCCCTCTTTGAATGCCGCGCGCCCATCCCCTGTAGTCCGCCGGTGTGTATTTCGTAAATAATCCTGTGAATCGCGTTTTCAGATGAGCTATAAAATCCGAATAGCAATCTTCCACATTTTCATATCCTTTGTAAGCGGACTTGATCTTTTTGGGGCCACTCTTGCCTTTAAGTCCAAAATGGTTATTCAAGTAGCGGGCAATTCTGCTCGTTCCA
>JBQGEO010000193.1:0-11392 GCA_052039655.1 Pararcticibacter sp. | reverse complement strand
ATCAGCATCGGACAGGGCTAAGACTGTACAAGCTCTGATTAATCCGGGTACACAACCGGAAGATCTGGGAAGACCGGGACATATTTTTCCTCTGCGTGCAAAGGATGGGGGAGTGCTGAGAAGAGCCGGGCATACCGAGGCAGTCGTGGATCTGGCTAGTCTTGCGGGTATGGAACCTGCGGGAGTCCTGGTTGAAATCATGAAAGATGATGGAGAAATGGCGCGTCTTCCTGACCTGGTAAAGATTGCTGAGAAGTTTAATCTGAAGATCATCTCTATCAAAGATCTGATTACCTACCGCCTTCAGACTGAGACTCTGATTTCGAAAGAGGTATCGGTTAATCTGCCAACGGAATGGGGGGATTTTCACATGATTGCCTATACGCAGCTTAATACAGGAGAGCATCATCTTGCTTTGGTAAAAGGGGAGTGGGAACCGGATGAGCCAGTGATGGTAAGGGTTCACAGTTCGTGTGTGACCGGCGATATATTCGGTTCATGCCGTTGCGATTGCGGTCCGCAGTTACATACGGCAATGGAGATGATTGAGAAGGAGGGGAAAGGCGTTGTGATATATATGAACCAGGAGGGCCGGGGTATCGGTCTTATAAATAAGTTGCATGCTTATAATTTGCAGGAGCACGGTTTTGATACGGTGGATGCAAACCTCAAGCTTGGTTTCAAAATGGATCAGCGGGATTATGGTATCGGAGCTCAGATCCTGAGAAGTTTGGGAATAACCAAAATGAGACTGATGTCTAATAATCCGACGAAGCGTGCTGGCCTTATAGGATATGGTCTTGAAATAGTTGAGACGGTAGCCATTGAGATTAAGTCGAATGAGCATAACGAAAGATATCTGCAAACCAAAAGAGACCGGATGGGGCATACCATTCTGGGGAACCAGGACCTGCAGATTTTAAGTGGTACGAATCAGATTAAGTAGTACTGTCAGATACTGTAAATCCCGGTGATGATCATTTACCGGGACTATTTTTCTTTAACGTTGTCTTTTGCCTGATTCGGCAGAGGAGGGGAGAATTGCCGGCGATCTGGATGGTTGTCCGGGTGAGGCGGGAAGCGGAGAGGATGTTCCTCTTCGGGCTCTTTCTTCGCGGCGTCTTTGTCCGATGAGCGCCCTGAGGAACTCTCCCAGTGTTTCAAAATCCTGCCTGTAAACAAGTCCGACCGCACTTATATACTCCTGGTCGGGATTCAGGAAGTTCCGGTTGTTAAGCCGGTTTGAGACACGGGCTGTCAGGCTTCCGTCTTTTTGGATGAGATAGAGCATTTCGGCATCCCTTGTAACATTATTTCCTATAATACTGTAGTCGGTTACATCAGCCCTTCTGTCGGTAACTCCTGCTGTGATTACCAGCCTGTCTCTCATAAACCTGAAAGAGGCGCTGGCTTCATTAAACGAACGGATATTGAGATCGACGAAATTGAGGTTAAGCCACTGTGCGAGAATATTGTTAAACTGATTGACCAGGAGCTCTGTTCCTGCGCTGAAAAGAGTATTGTTAACTGCCTGAACGTTGACGTTTCCGGTATTGGGAGAGAATGATCGTCTTACTATCAGGCTGAGTGCCTGGGTATTTTTATTGTTTACATCATTAAAATAGGTCTGCAGTTCGTCTTTGATGTTGGCATCATTCGGGAAATTTATATCAAAGGAGATATCCGGTCTCATCAGATTACCGCTCAGGTTCATGATTGCTTCTGTCTGGTAGCGTCCTTCGATGGGAGGACGTCCCGCGGCTACATACAAGGGCCTGATGTCGGTTCTTAATGAGTAAATGGCCCGGAGATTGATCAGTGCATCTGTCGGGTCGCCGGTCCAGCGTATGGATCCTCCCTGACTAAGATCGAAAATCTTGTTAATAAAGTCCTGAGCTGTAAACTGGAACTTTCCGCTTGAGATCAGGTAATCGCCGTACATTTCAAAATCGCCCTGACTGGTGATCTTAAGATTAATATTCGCATTTCCCCTTCCGTTGAGGCGTCCAAGGTTGGTGTAGATATTTACCAGTGAATTTTCGTCTACAGTGAGGTCCATATTCAAAACCAGGCCGGGCAAAAAGAAAGACTGGTTTTTGGGAGTAAAGGTTGAATCTTTAGCGACGAATGTAATAAAATCATTATTCGCGACAGTTTCAGATGCATTCAATGGAATATTAAATACAGTACCCTCTTCGGTTTTTGCATTGATGTCGATCCTCATATTGTCCGTTGGTCCCTTGAACCTGAACATACCGGTGGCGTAGGCCGTTCCGTAATATATCGGGTTGTCTTTGGCGGTAGTGTTCAGCACCATGAACTTACTTGTGCGGACCGAAACATCAATATCAGGGTTGCCCGGATCTTTCATGTTGACAGTTCCGTTGGCGGTAGCTGTATTGTTGCTAATATCTGTTAACTGCAGTCCGTTCAGCCGTATTACGCTGTTTTCTACGGTAACGTCGTCGGTTATTTTATATGGTGTTTTAAGATAGTTAACGGTCAGGTTTGCGTCTTTCAGGCTTAGAGTCCCGTTTATCTCAGGGTCCAGGATATTCCCGGATACATTAAGCCGTGCGGAGGCTTCGCCACTTACATCAGACACCAGGTGCCTGATGAACGGCTGAAATATGACCAGCTGGTTATTGTTCATCTCCACCGAAAGGTCTAGCGTGTTCTTTGCTGCGCCTGCATCGTATGTCCCTTTGACATTCATTGTTTTCTGGCCATTTCTGACGATGTCCATGTTTACGTCTACCAACTTGGTCTCATTGTCGACTTCGGCATTCAGTGCTAGTTTACCAATGCTGATGTTATTCATGGTAAGTGAATCAACACTCAGTTCGGATTCTATTTTAGGCGTTTTTGTAACAGAAGATATAGAGATATTTCCGTTCATTTCGCCTGTCATGATCATTCCGGCACCTCTTGTAAGAGGATTGAATGTGGCCGCCTGGAATTTCTTAAACTCAATGTCGAGCTTGTCATCATGGCTTGCAGAGACAATGCCGTTGATGGTGAGGAGCTGGTCGTTCCGGCTAAGCTCAAAATCTTCGACGAATATTTTGCCAGGATCGAACCTGAACTTTACCTGTTCGGGGACTTTCCATGATTCTTTGTTGATAACAAAATCTGAAGGTAGAATGCTGAGTCTTGCCAGTGTATCGGTGCCAAATTCAACCAGGGCATTAAGGTCGAGCTGGTTGGTTGCATCTTTGTCTGATAGCTTCACGTTGAGGGCAAGGCTATCATTATGAACCACGTTTGCGATGTTGATGTTCTTAATATAGAGGCTATCTGTTATGTCGATCCTGTCGGCAGTGAGGAAGATATTCAATGCGTTTTTGCCGGCAGATTCATCCAGGATGAAATTGTTTACTTTTATTTTTTTGTACCGGATGAGCGGGCTTGATCCGTTAACTGCAGCTATGCTGTCTGCCGACACGAAGCGGCCATAAAACACAGCTCCGTCCGGGAGGGAGAGATCAGGGATCAGCAGCATGCTGAACGGAGCGAAGTCCTTGATCTTGATATATAAGTTGAAGTTTTGATTTCCGGGTTTTACAATAGTCGTTTTCAGCGAAGGAACATATCTTTTTGCTATTGATTTGAAATAAGAGGGAAGAGTCTTAAGATCGTACTCTCCCCGGATACTCGCTTCCAGCAATTCTGAATTTATCGCAATTAACCGCGAGTCTCCTAATCCGGAAGCAGTTAATGTGATCGAGTTGACAAGAAGGGAACTGTCCCTGTTCGTGAGCCTTAAACCGGACAACTGGAGGTCTCCCTGCAGATTCTCAATAGAATTGCCGCTGAAGTTGCTGCGCAAGTTAGTTTCCAGCTGAATGGTGTCTTTGGAAAGGTTCAGTTTATGGAGATTAGCGCGACGTATGTCGGCATTGAAGTTGAATTGGGGCAAAGAAGGACCGAGGTTAACATCTCCCTTAAAGTTTAATTGTAAGTTTCTGTCGTCTACAGCCAGCTGCCCGCTGAACAGCTTGTTGGAGAGCTTGCCATTGATATTCAATGCTGAATACCGGTATCCGTGGAAGTCAAAATAGTCGGCCGTTACGTCGAGGTTTTCTTTCAGCTTGCTGATGTTGAATCCACTGCCTTTAATGTTTGCTTTGAATGAGGCTCTCCCAAGGTCGCGTTGCTGCAGCAGTTCCCGGAGGTTGAGGTCCTGTGCAGCTATTGTTCCGGAATAGACAGGTTCCTTGTACAGGTTCATTTTGACATCCGGGATAATCCTTCCGATACTGGTCTTAAATTCACCGGCGGCGCGGAAGTCTTTGAGCATCCCGTTAAAGCTGCCTTTGAAATAAATATTGCCGAACTTCTCTGCTATCGGGGGGATGAGTCCTGTTTTTCCGCTGAATGCTTTTATAATATAGTCTGCGTCTTTTTTGTTGGTGGAGAGCTGATTCACCGTAAGGTTGAGAGATGTTTTGTTGATGTAGGGAAGTCCTTTTATATTGAAGTTTCCTTTTACATAGGTTGCCTGCCCTGCTTTTACTGAAAAATTGTGGGCTTTGAAGTTGTCGACATATCCGCTCAGATCTCCGTTCATCCTCAATTTTACATTCATAGCATCGAGGGCATCTGTGAAGTAGGCAATGTCTTTCGAAAAAACCACCGAATTCCTTAAATGTCCCTTCACGTATACTTTGCGGATGAAGTCGTTGAAATCGCCGAAGTTTGCGTATTTCATCAATACGTAGTTCCTGATTGTTGTATTGGGGGTTTCGAGAAGCAGGTTTTTAAATTCCATGCTGTTGCTATCGATAACAGCATCTGTGCTGAGGTTCTTTAAATAGAAGCCGCTCTTTTCCCGGAAACTCATATCGCGGATGCCTGCTTTAAACAGGTGGTTCTTCGTGTCGAGGTTTAAAATGGTTGTGTTGAGCTGATACAGTGAGACATCATCAAAGTTGATCCCTTTTATCGTATCCTGATTGTTGTAATTTCGGTATTTGAAGGCCGTATTATTCAGTACTATCCTGTCAAACGTAATGTCGAATGGCTTTTTTGATGGTTTCTTTTTGGGGGCAGGCTTTCCGGAATCAAAATAGTTTATAATGAACTGGAGATTGGTCTTCCCGTCTTTGTATTGTTTCAGGAAGAACTTGCCATTGTCGAGCTGCGCGGTATTGACGGACACTTTTCTTTGCCGGAGAGAAAACAGATTGAGGTCGACAGACAATCGCGGGGTATAGAGCAACGTATCCTTATCAAGGTCCTGAATATAAAAATCCTCGAGAACAAGAGATTTTAAAGGCCTGATGTAAAGCGACTTTATTCCGATAGTTGTATTCAGCTCTTTGGACAGATATCTTGCTGCCCGTTTTGCAATGTAGGTCTGAACCGGTTTAAACTGCAGCGCTATAATGAGAGATGCGATCAGTATAGCAATTACTGAAAGCGTCCACAACGTTATTTTTAGTAGTTTTTTAATAGTTTTGTACTTTAATTAGTTAACAACAATCTATTATATCCGGTTTGACTACAATTCTTGCGATAGAATCATCCTGCGACGAAACTTCTGCAGCTATCTGTAAAGACGGTAAAATACTGTCAAATATTATCGCTACCCAGGCAGTGCATGAAAAATATGGAGGCGTAGTTCCCGAACTCGCCTCAAGAGCCCATCAGCAAAATATTATACCTGTAGTACAGGAAGCTATTGCGGGTGCAAAAGTAAATAAAAAAGATATTGATGCTGTAGCTTTTACGCGCGGACCGGGACTATTAGGTTCACTGCTTGTTGGAACATCGTTTGCGAAGGGTTTCGCATTGGCGAAGGGCATCCCGCTGGTGGAAGTTAATCATATGCAGGCACATGTTCTTGCTCATTTTATTGACGATCCCAAGCCCCGGTTCCCTTTTTTGTGCCTGACCGTTTCGGGGGGGCATACACAAATTGTGCTGGTTCGCGATTATTTTGACATGGAGATCGTTGGGGAAACGAATGATGATGCTGCCGGAGAGGCTTTTGACAAAACAGCAAAGATCCTCGGGCTTCCCTATCCCGGAGGACCATTGATTGATAAATATGCCAGGGAAGGTAATCCCCATGCATTTGCTTTCCCGGAACCCCAGATTGCGGGACTGGATTTTAGTTTCAGCGGATTGAAGACATCTATTCTTTATTTTGTCAGGGATCATGTCCGGGAGGATGCTGATTTTCTGGAAAAGAATATGAATGATATCTGTGCTTCTGTTCAGTACCGGATTATCACCATTCTGCTTAATAAGCTGAAAAAGGCTGCCAGGCAGTTCGGGATCCGGGATGTTTCCATTGCAGGCGGGGTTTCTGCTAACTCGGGCCTGCGGTCGATGCTGCAGGAGGCGGCGGAACAAAATGGATGGAACGTTTTTATTCCTGCTTTTCAATACTGTACGGACAATGCCGGCATGATTGCGATAGCCGGGTATTATAAATTTTTACAAAAAGACTTTGCAGGACAGGATATCGCTCCTCTTGCGAGAATGAACTTTTAATCTGGAATACGATGCTTTTCCCTACTTTGTTATTTGTTCTTGTGTTTGCTCTCCCTTTGCTTGGGTTTTATTTCTATATCGCTTTGCGGGACAAGAATAAAAACAGGATGCTGGGGCTTATCGTTATTGCTTTGCTTTTTGTGTTCGCTGCTATTATTGCTTATTATGTGAACAGAGGGAAGTAAGTTATAAGTATTAAGTTGTAAGTGGTAAGTTTTGGGAGGAGTTTTTGAGTGGTGAGTTTTGGGTGGTGAGTTTGGGTTTAAGGGTAGACAATGGCTTTTATTATGTCCGGAAAACGGGATCCTGGTGAAAATGCCGGCCGGAAGGCTGTTGTGGCCGGTGCTGGTATCGGGGGAATTGCTGCAGCGATTCGTTTGGCGGTGAAGGGTTATGAGGTCGAAGTCTTTGAAGTGAACTCATATCCGGGAGGGAAGCTGTCTGAATTTTGTACGGAAGGGTTTCGCTTTGATGCTGGCCCGAGCTTGTTTACGATGCCTCACCTTGTTGATGAACTGTTTTTACTTGCGGGGAGAAATCCATCTGATTACTTCAGCTATTCGAAGCTGGATGTTGTCTGCCGTTATTTTTATGAAGATCAGACCCGTTTGATTGCCTGGGCAGATCCGGAAAAATTTGCAAAGGAAATAGCTAAGAAGACAACAGATTCTGCTGAAAATGTTATCCGGTTTATGAAGAAAAGCAGCAGAATCTATTCGATCACTCATCATGTGTTTTTAGAGAGGTCTCTTCATAAGTTTAGTACCTATTTCAGGGCGGCGACTTTAAGTTCTTTGCTGAAGTTTTCGAAGATAGATCCGTTCAGAACGATGAATGCCGCTGTGGAAAGTTATTTCAAAGATTCAAGGACGATCCGCTTTTTCGACAGGTATGCTACATACAACGGATCTGATCCTTATCGCGCTCCGGCAACGCTCAATGTTATCCCGCATCTTGAACAGCATTATGGTGCCTGGTTTCCAGACGGCGGGATGTATAGTATCACAGATTCCCTGGTAAGACTGGCGAAAGATTTAGGTGTCCGGTTTCATTTTAATACGCCGGTGGAAGAAATTGTGGTGAAGGATAAATATGTAAAAGGGGTGCGAATAAAGGGGGAGACGCGGGAGGCATCTGTAGTGGTGTCAAATGCCGATGTATGGTACGTGTATAATAGGCTCCTGAAAGGTGTGCCAGCTCCCAAAAGAGTACTGGGGCAGGAAAGAAGCAGTTCTGCCCTGATATTTTACTGGGGAATAAAACGGCGTTTTGAAGAACTGGATCTACATAATATCTTTTTTAGTGAAGATTACGAGGATGAATTTAACTGGATCTGGCAGAAGGCTGCGATATGTGACGATCCTACTGTATATGTTAATATAAGCTCGAAGTGCCGGGCTGCCGATGCTCCTGAGGGCTGCGAAAACTGGTTTGTGATGATCAATGTGCCCTCTGATAAGGGGCAGGACTGGGATGGGCTGATAGCGGAGGCCAGGGAAAATATACTCGCTAAGCTAAGCCGGAACCTGGGGGTAGATGTTGCTTCGCTTATATGTACTGAAAGTATCCTGGACCCGAGGAG
This sequence comes from Pararcticibacter sp., assembly GCA_052039655.1. GTDB lineage: Bacteria > Bacteroidota > Bacteroidia > Sphingobacteriales > Sphingobacteriaceae > Arcticibacter. Next base: position 3,309 of record JBQGEO010000193.1, on the reverse strand, counting down.
TATCGAATCGAAGACATTTTCATATCAGGGGGCTTTATACGGGAGTAGTTCAAATAACCGGTTTTCGGCATTTTTACGTCATTCTAACTTCAGCAATCGCATCCAGGGTCTTTATTTTACCGGGGGAAGTGTGCATCCCGGAGGGGGTATTCCGCTGGCCTTATTATCTGCAAAGATCGTTGCTGAAAACATCAAGGACATTTAGCATCTGAAAGAGGTCAAGATTTCAACAATTCTGGATCATTGGCTTATTTTTTAATAACTTCGGGATTGTTATTCAGAAAGATAAGCGATGCCGGAATTTTCTCATTTACATGTACATACACAGTTTTCATTGCTCGACGGAGCTGCTGATATTTCCAAATTATACAAGAAAGCGGCGGCAGATGGGATGAAGGCCCTTGCGATTACCGATCACGGTAATATGTTTGGGGTGTTCAAGTTTGTTGCAGAGGCGGGAAAACATAATGTGAAGCCCATTGTGGGCTGTGAATTTTATGTGGTGGAGGACAGGCATAAAAAACAATTCACCAAGGAGAACAGGGATGTCAGGTTTCATCAGCTCTTTCTTGCGAAGAATCCGACCGGGTATAAAAATCTCGTAAAGTTATGTTCCATGGGGTACATGGAGGGACTTTACAGCAAGTGGCCGCGTATCGACAAGGAACTGATCCTTAAACATCATGAAGGCCTGATTGCTACCAGTTGCTGTATTGGTGCGTCCGTACCCCAGGCAATCCTGAAGAAAGGTGAAGAAGAAGCTGAAAAAGAGCTGAAATGGTGGCTGGACTTGTTCGGAGAGGATTACTATATCGAGCTGCAGCGTCATAATATACCTGATCAGCTTATCATTAATGAGACCCTGCTTAAGTTTGCTAAAAAGCATAATGTGAAGGTGATCTGTTCCAATGATTCACATTACGTGGATCAGCAGGATGCCAATGCTCACGATATTTTGCTGTGCGTAAATACCGGAGATATGCAAAGTACGCCCATCGCAACGGATGAAGAGGGCGGTAAGGGATACCGGTTTGGTTTTCCCAACGACCAGTTCTACTTTAAGACGCAGGCAGAAATGGCGCAGTTATTTCATGATGTGCCGGAGTCTCTTGACAATACCAACGAAATTGTAGATAAAGTTGAGCATCTGAAGCTGAAACGGGATATTATGTTACCGAATTTCCCGATTCCCAATGAGTTTAAAATTCATGCTGATGATACGCTGAATCAGTGGGAGTACCTTCGGCATCTTACCATGACGGGTGCGAGAAAGCGCTACGAGGAGATCACCCCGGATATCCGGGAGCGAATAGACTTTGAGTTGAATACGATCAAGATCATGGGGTTTGCGGGTTACTTCCTGATCGTATCCGACTTCATTAAGGCAGGACGTGATCTTGGTGTTTTCATCGGTCCGGGGCGTGGGTCGGCAGCGGGTTCTGCTGTTGCATATTGTATTGAGATCACGAATATTGACCCTATTAAGTATAATCTCCTATTTGAGCGTTTCCTGAACCCCGACCGTAAGTCAATGCCCGATATTGATACGGACTTCGATGACGAAGGAAGGCAAAAGGTGATTGATTATGTGGTAGATAAATACGGGAAGAACCAGGTTGCCCAGATCGTTACTTATGGTTCTATGGCGGCGCGGACAAGTATACAGGATGTTGCGCGGGTGCTCGATGTGCCCCTGCCGGAGGTGAGCGCCCTTAAAAAGCTTGTACCCGATACATTGGGCATCACTCTCAAAGAGGCTTTTAACCAGGTGGAGGAACTGAAGGACATTCTGAAGGGAGACGATATCAAGGCAAAAGTGCTTAAAGAGGCAGAGAAGCTGGAGGGATCGATCAGAAATACGGGGGTTCACGCCGCGGGTCTTATCATTGCGCCCGAGGATCTTACTAATATTATCCCGGTAGCCACCGCAAAAGACTCTGATCTGCTGGTTACGCAGTTTGACGGAAGGGTGATCGAGGACGCAGGGGTAATCAAGATGGACTTCCTTGGTCTGAAGACCCTTACGATCATAAAAGATGCTTTAAGGCTGATCAAGCAAAATCACGGGATCGAAATATCGATTGACGATATTTCCCTTACTGATGAACATACATTTGAGCTTTATCAGAGAGGGGATACCAATGGTACATTCCAGTTTGAAAGTGATGGGATGCAGATGTATCTCCGGGAGCTTAAGCCTGACAAGTTTGAAGACCTGATTGCGATGAATGCGCTTTACCGGCCGGGCCCTATAGAGTATATTCCTAATTTCATCGCCCGTAAGCATGGCCGGGAAACCGTATCGTATGATCTTTCAGATATGGAAGAGTATCTTTCTGACACCTATGGAATTACGGTGTACCAGGAGCAGGTGATGCTTCTGTCACAGAAGCTAGCGAATTTTACAAAGGGGGATGCCGACGTACTCCGTAAGGCGATGGGGAAGAAGGACAGAAAGACGCTGGACAAGCTGAAACCTCAGTTTATAGAGAATGCAAAGCAGAAGGGGCACGATGAAAAAACCCTGGAAAAGATCTGGACGGACTGGGAAGCTTTTGCATCTTATGCATTCAATAAATCGCATTCTACCTGCTACGCCTTTGTGGCTTATCAGACCGCCTATCTGAAGGCCCACTACCCGGCTGAATACATGGCGGCGGTGCTTAACAACCAGAATAACATCGAGAAGATCTCTTTCTTTATGGAGGAAAGCCGTAAGATGGGCATCCCGGTACTTGGCCCCGATATTAATGAATCCGGGCTCAGCTTCGGAGTGAATAAAAAGGGGGAAGTCAGATTCGGGATGTCGGGAGTTAAAGGTGTTGGGGAAAAGGCTGTGGAAAGTATCATCGAGGAGCGGCAGGCGAATGGGATATACGAGAGTATCAACGACTTCGCGAGAAGGGTAAATTCGAGGACGGTGAACAAGAAAGTGTATGAAAACCTGGTTTACAGCGGTGCTTTTGACTGCTTTGGGTTTAACCGGTCACAGTTTTTCTTTAAACCAGAAAATAGCTCTTATAATGGGATAGAGCGTCTCATTAAATATAATAACGACTATCAGAACAGTCAGAACAGCTCGCAGGCTTCGCTTTTTGGAGGCACCTCAGACGAGGATATCCCGGAGCCGCAGATGCCAGAATGTCCTGAATGGGGATTGATAGAGCGGTTGAAGTATGAAAAGGATCTGATCGGGATTTATCTGACCGGCCATCCTCTTGATAATTATAAGTTTGAGCTGGATAACTTTTGTTCTCACCAGGTAAAGCATTTGTCGCTCATCAACAACGCGAAGGGGGGGGAGATGAA
>JBQGEO010000192.1:0-2434 GCA_052039655.1 Pararcticibacter sp. | reverse complement strand
TACGGGAAGTTTTTAAATCAAGTTTTTCAATCTCCTCCCTGACAATTCCCATGAGTTCAAGAGCCAGCACATTAAAAAAATGCATGATCCGTTCCTTCCTGTAGTATTTCTCCTGGCCGCGGTTAAGCCGGTAAAGATGTTCTATCAATTGGATGAAAAGGTCGCGCTTTAGCGCGGGAAGAGGTAGAACTGTTAATTTCTTTTCTCCAAACAAGCGCAGAACATTGATGTCGTTATAGTTCTGAATGTTTTTAAGTGCAAATTCGTCGGTAAAGCTAACAGAAACACATTGAACATCTTCGATGATCTCCATTACCTGAAGGATGGATTGAGAATCAAGAAAAACGATGTCGTTAGCCCCGGCAATATACGTTTTAAGATCAATCTGTATTTTAACACTTCCGCGGGTAAAAATCAGTATACCAGTGTTCTCACTGCGAAACGGGTAAGGGAAGGGATTTTGAGATATCACCTGCTGCCGGAAATACACATGAAGACCGCCATCCTGTTCTTCCTCTTCGAGAACATTCAATATTTCCTTTATAGTAAGGTGGCGTATTTCCGATTTTTTGGTCAATTGCCCGATTTATTTATTAGGAGATAAAGATAAAAACTAATTTTGCCTATTTAGAACAAGTGTTTGAAAAAGCAGATACAGGTATTAAAGCACTCTTCTCTCCGCACCAGCCCGGCCGCGAGTGCTTTTGTGTTCGACTATCTTTCCATTATTAATGGCCCGGTGCTCGTACCCGGCACACCTGCGGGCTTCACTATATCTAAAAGTTTCAGGTCTGACTTCTTTACGATAGCAAGGATAGTTTCGGGAAAAATGAAGATCCGTATTGACATGAAGGAGTATGAAATGCTGCCTGGAGGAGTATTCATATCAGTACCTTACAGCCTGAAGCAAATTTCTGAAGCGGAACCGGATTGTCGCATAAGCGGTATCAGCTTTACGTTCAGGATGTTTACAGACCTTCATATCAATGAAAAGATCTATGATGTTATCGAGTTTTTCAATTCGAAGAACTTCAGTCCCCTGATGCGGAATAATGATGAATCTGAACTATATGACAGGCTGATCTCTTCTATTACAGAAAGGGCGGTCAAATTAGCATCGCATGTCTATGGGCGGGAGTTGCTGGCGAACAGTATAGCAGATTTTCTGTTTGAGCTGGGAGCCATTGCCCGTGTAAAGCTTGACATAACTTCCCTGAACTACGGAAGGAAAGAGGATCTTGTGATGCGTTTTAGCCGGATGGCTATGCAATATCATACACAACAGCGCAATCTGGCATTCTACAGCGACAGATTATTTGTTACCAGTAAACATCTTTCAGAAACAGTAAAGGAACTGACAGGAAAAACGGCAAGTCAGATCATCCATGAGCTGGATGTAACAGAAGCTAAAAGACTTTTACTTGAAACAGATTTAAGTATTTCAGAAATCTCTTATGAACTGAATTTCAGCTCACCTGCTTTTTTTAGCAAATTCTTCCACCGGATTTCCGGCGAATCGCCAAAGGATTACCGGAAGCACGCGTTCCTCCGGCCAACCAGACAAGAACCGTAAAACAGACAAATCATTCCGCGTTTAGTAGAATTCTGACAGACCTTTATTCAGCAATTTTGCGGAACATGAGAAAAGAGCAGCTACTCAGTTCGATCACCTCCAGAGTATCCTATTTTGGATTAGCGAAGACAACGATTGAAGACATCGCCGCAGGTGCGGGAGTTTCAGTAGCGACTCTTTATTATTACTTTCCAGGGAAGGACGCTGCTGTTTTGGCTGCCCTTGCCTCAGCCTCAGCAGAGTACTTTAAAGCTCTGACAGAAAAAATTCCGCAGCGTTCGCTTTCAATGAATAAAGCTTTAAATCTCGCATTACGCGCACGAATTAAGTTTTTGAGGAGCTGCTGTTGGTTTGACTACCTTCATCCTGCTTCAATAAACAGCGCATCGCCGGAGATCCTTTGTTTCAGGGACTATTTTATCAAAGAGGAGCGATTAGCGTTTGTGCACTTGATGGCAAAAGATCACGATTTAACCATCAGCAGAGGGAATCAGTATGCGGATCTCGCTTCAGAATTTCTTTCCGGAATAGATCGCCTCGCAACGCGTGACTGCGCAGCTGATGCCAGAGACATTTTAAAGCAGCAGCAATTGTTCGCCGAAGAATTCCTCAACCGGCAACAATATCCCCAATAAATTTAAAAGAAACATGGTTTGAGACCAGTAAACAGGAAAATATGACTACTATTATAGCGGCTACAGATTATTCATTCGATGGAAATAATGCTGTAAAATATGCTGCCGGATTAGCGGCGCAACTTAATGCGGGACTTGTACTTTTTAATGCCTACATTCTACCTGTTCATGCTGCCAATACGCTCCTGCCAGCCCATACGGTCGAAATTATGCAAGAGGAAAACAG